>DAITNE010000213.1:0-1799 GCA_036834765.1 Methylocella sp. | reverse complement strand
CCGCCGCGACGACAATCCGGGAATGGCGGATCGCCGCCTCATCGAGGGATTTCTCCAGCGCGGGAAGATGAAGTCCGGCGACATTGGCGTCCGTCACGATGGCGCAGGACGCCCGCGGCGCGAGGCTCTGGATATAGGCGCCCGCTTTGGCGACGAGGCCGGGGCCAATCAGAATATCGTAGGACCGCGCGCCGAGTTCGACTTCGACCCGCGCAACGGCGGCGGGCAGATCAGGAGCCGCGGCGCCTTCCGGCGTCGAATCGAAAAGAAAATCCCCGACGGGGGAGCCAATCTGGACCGGAATGGGGGATCTGGCGGAGTTCATATCTCGTAAAGGACTGAGGAGCGGCGGTTCGGGCGAAAAGCGCATGAAAAACTCTATGGCCGAGATGATCTCCTCGACGGCGAGCTCATGCGGGCCGTCGCGCGAAACCACCGTGACGTCGGCGCGGGCGTAATAAGGATAGCGTTGCTCCAGCAACGCGCGCAGCGTCGCTTCCGGACCGGCGCTTTGCAGCAGCGGGCGATGCGAGCGCTTGCGCACGCGCCGCCAGAGCACCTCCGGATCGGCCTTGAGCCAGACCGACAGCCCCCGCGCGGCGATCCGCGCCCGCGTCTCATCGTGAAGGAATGCGCCGCCGCCGGTGGCGATGACGCGGGGGCCCTGTTCGAGCAGACGCGCCATAACGCGGCGCTCTCCGTCGCGAAACGAGGGTTCGCCATGCTTCGCGAAAATCTCGGCGATCGTCATTCCCGCCGCCGCTTCGATCTCGGCGTCGGCGTCGACGAACGGCAGCCCGAGCCGCTGCGCGAGGCGGCGCCCCGTCGAGGTCTTGCCCGATCCCATGAAGCCAACCAGCACGATCGAGCGGTCGCCTAGCGCTTGCGTCAGCGCCGCGATGCGGCGGTCCCGGACGCTCTCCTGTGTCTCTTTCACCGGTTCAGAACTGCTGGTCATGCCGGACTTTAGCATGCGCCTCGATGGGATTTAAGCGGCAGTTTGAATTCACATTGTCGCTTAGCTGAATTACGAGACGCCAGTAGTATTATAAAAGTCTCTCCAAAGTTTGTTGCGGTTTTGCAACATGTCTTTGATTAACAACGTACCGCCCATTGCAATTGACCTGGATCAAACTGAAACTGCCGACCTAAAGGCAGTTTGCGCGGGCATAAGTTGGCGGCGAAGCGCTGCTGAGAGATAACGGCCCATTTTTGGGTGTTCGGGGGTTTCTATGAATAAGATCGTTCGCTGCGCAGCGGCAGCTTTTATGTTTGGGGCGTTAACCGGCGCGGCATCCGCAGCCGACCTTGCGCCGCCGCCTGCTCCGGCTCCGGAGCCGGCTCTCCCGGATGCTTTCCAGCCATTCCAAGTGCGGCTGCGCGCCGTCGGCGTCATCACCACCAGCGGCGGGGTGCTTCAGACGGTTCCGGGCGGGGCGTTCATCAGCGGCGGCTTCAAGGCCTCCGACGCCGTCATTCCAGAACTCGACGTCAGCTACTTCTTCACCAAGAACTGGGCCGTCGAGGCCATTTGCTGCGTCTCCTACCACAAGGTTTATCTGGATGGGGGGAACGTCGCCCCCGGCCAGCAGGCCGCGAGCACCTGGCTCTTCCCGCCGACCGCGCTGGTTCAATACCACTGGACCGACTACGGCCATTTCCAGCCCTATATCGGCGTCGGCGTGAACTACACGGTCTATTTCTCCCAGCATGCGGCCGAGCCGCTGCTGAACACCGTGGCGATACAGAATTCCTGGGGCGTCGCAGGTCAGATCGGCTTCGATTACATGATCGACGAT
>DAITNE010000212.1:0-4265 GCA_036834765.1 Methylocella sp. | reverse complement strand
CCTTGTCGGTGCCGTAATAGCTCATCGTCAGCAGTGCGCCGCCTTCGGTCATCAGCGGCTCGGCAAGGCGCGCCATGGCGATCAAGGAATGGCAGGAGACCGCCATCGCCTGCAGAAATCCGGCCTGCGAGCAATCGACCACGCGGCCATGCAGATCGGCGCGCGGGGCGAAGGCGATCGAACACGGCCTCCATCTGGCCCGGCTGTTCGACATCGAGCGGCAGGATCAGTTCGGCGCCGAGATCCTCCGCCAGCGGCCGGACGAAGCGCTCGGCCTTCTCGTTGAGGTAGGTCACCGCCAGCTCGGCCCCGAAGCCGCGCAGCTTCGAGGCGCAGCCGAACGCTATGCTGGCCCGATTGGCGATCCCGACCACAAGGCCGCGAAGGCCGCGGAGCATGTCGCCAACCCGGCTTTGCGGATCCCAGATCCTTGGCAGGACATCGGGGCCAGCGCACGGGTCGGACATGCGCAGATCAGACCGCTGCAGATCAGACGTGGGCGAAATCCGAGTGGAGGAACGCTGCGACGTCTTTGGCGCAGTCCAGATCGCAACGAACTGGGGCTTCACTTCGGAAATTTGAGTACCAGAGTTCCGTGCAAAATTTGTGACGCGGGGGGCTGGCGGGGACGGCGGCCGTTCTCAGGCGCGCTTTCTCACCGCCTCGTCTCGATGACTTGCGCAAGCCTGGAACGGAGGCGCCGCGCGTCGATTTCGAGCTGCGATCTATCGAGCCGTCGTCCCCGCGTTTGAAGATGCCCCGCTCCGGCTCCGCGCGCGTCGCCGGAGCCGCGACCATTGGTCCTAGAAGCCGCCGAAGCGGCAGTTTACGCCGGCGCGGATCTCGTTGACATGCGACAATTCGAACGAAGCCGCCGCGGTGTCGTGATATTCGAGTTTCGCGCTGCCCTGATGCCGCTCGTTTTTAGCGCTCAGGCGTTCCCGCGAGTTAGTGCGACGGCGATACATAGGCCTTTACAATTAAGGCGATACGGGGCGTGATTGCGGCTAAACGTGAGATGGGACGCGCCGCGGGGGATCGGTTTTTTCTCCCCATTGGCACCTGTCTGGGCACGGCGCGCGAGAGCCCTTCGCCGCGCGGGCGCCATGTTGTATGAGAAGAGATCAATTTCGCTTGGCTTTTTCCAATTGGCTTTTGAGGCGCCGGAAATGCTGGTCACAGGTTATCAACTCGCCGCGGCGCGCGCGCTGATCGGCTTGAAGCGGGCGACTTTGGCGCGCCGCGCCAATGTGAGTGCGGACGACGTCGCGGGCATGGAGGCGGCCAAGGCGGGCCCCATAGGCGGCGCAGTAGAGAACGTACAGGCGGTTCAAGCGGCGCTGGAGGCGAGCGGCGTCGAATTCCTGAACCATGGTCAACCGGGCGTCCGATTGCGGAACGGCGTCGACAGCTCGGCCTCGATCGCGGTCGAGGACCTCAACAGCGAGAACGACGAATAGAAGGGCCGCAGCCTCGGAATTCTGCCGGGCGCCGCGAATGAATCGCTCCGCGGGCCACGGATGAAGCATTGAGATCTCAAGCGATTGGTATTACAAATATCATTTTATATGTTGGCTGATCTGCGGCCGATCTGACGAGGTGCTTGGGGGTGTAATGGCGAGGTACGAGAAGGGCCATAAGGCGGACACGCACCGGCGGGGGGTCGAGATCGCCGCCCGGCGTTTCCGGTCGGACGGAATCGACGGGGGCGGGGGCGCCTCCCTGATGGCCGACGCGGGGCTGACCCACGGCGGCTTCTACGCCCATTTCGCGTCGAAGGAGGCCCTCGTCAAGGAGGCCCTGATTGCGGCCGTCGCCTCATCGTCCGCTTTGGCGCAGGACGAGGCGGCTGCGCCTTTCGATCTTCGCGCCTACATCGACTCCTATCTCTCCCCCGTCCATCGCGATAAGGCGGCGACGGGCTGCGCGCTGGCGGCGCTGGCGCCGGAGATCGCGCGCCGCCCTCGGGCCACCCGCACCGCTTTCGGCAAGACGGCGAGGCGCCTCGTCGAGCGGATCGCATCCGGGCTGCCGGATGGGGGTTCGCCCGATGAAAGACTCGGTGCCGCCTATGGCGTATTCGCACAGCTGATGGGCGCGCTTCAGCTCGCGCGCCTCGTCCTCGATAAAGATTTGTCCGATGAGCTTCTGGCGGTCGGCCGCGCCAACGCGTTGCGGCTCGCCGGCCTCGATTCCCAAGACGAGGCGGAGGCCAGGTCGATCAGGCGGAAACTCAAAAAGCATTAGAGTTTGGTCTTCGAGCCTCTTTGACGGCCTCGCTCATTTCGGGAGCCCGCGCGGGCGCGAAGCATCGTTCCGAAGCGCGAGCTTTCCTGCGGCGAGCCGCCTGGCTGCTCCAACGCCGCTAAACTCCAAAATGGATCCTCGTCCGGCGCGCCGATCTCTCGCGCCGGGTCTCGATTCGTCACGACAATGTGAGCGAAACCAACAAAAGACCGCAGCTGGTTTTTTTATATTATGATAATAATTCCAACTCGCGGCCCCGCTGCGGATCAAAGGAGGAACGTGCATGAAAATCACCGGCTCCGTCGCCCTCGTCACGGGCGCAAACCGCGGCATCGGCCGCGCTTTCGTCGAGGAATTGCTCAAGCGCGGCGCAACGAAGATCTATGTGACCGCGCGCGATCCAGCGTCCCTGTCCGATCTTTTGAAGTCGCAGGATCCGAGACTCGCGCCTCTCGCGCTCGACGTCGCCAACGAAGCGCAAGTTCTGAGCGCGGCCGAAGCCGCCTCTGATGTGACCCTGCTGATCAACAATGCCGGCGTCGCCGGATTTCATGGCGCAATCTCCGCGCCGGATCTCACGATGGCCCGGCGGGAAATGGAGGTGAACTATTTCGCGCCGCTATCGCTGGTCCGCGCTTTCGCGCCCCGTCTCGCCGCATCCGGCGGTGGCGCCATCGTCAATCTTCTCTCTTTCTTGTCGCTCGTGACGCTGCCCAGGGCCGGCACCTATTCGGCCTCTAAAGCCGCCGCTTTGGCCATGACGCGAAGCGCGCGCGCCGAACTCGCAGCTCAGGGAACCAAAGTCATTGCCGTGATGCCGGTGCAGGTCGACACCGATATGGGACGCGACCTCCCCGAACCCCGGTTGACCCCGCAGGAGGTGGTGAGCGAGGCCCTCGACGCCGTGGAGAGCGGACTCGAAGAGGTTTTTCCGGGAGAATTGACACGCCGGAGCGCCGACGCCTTCGCCAAAGACCCAAAAGGCGTCCAAGCTTACATGTCAAAAATGATTCCGGAGCATGCCTGACGCGGCGAAAGCCGCGGACAAGCGCCGCCTCATCGAGAACATTGCCCGAGCGTGGCGAGGCGGCTACCATCGCGCCTTCGTCCGGGGGGTCGAAATGGATCGCCGCTTATTCCTTACTGCGCAATTTTCGGCGAGCGCGGCGGCTTGTCCGAAGCCCGCGTCGCGGCTTGCGCCGATCCCCGGCGGCGGAACGCAGCCAAGGCGCGATCATGCTGTGGCTTGACGGCGCGATTTTCCCAGACAGCCGCGCGCCGTTCGACCTCAGCGACCGCGGCCTCCTGCTTGGCGACGGCGTCTTCGACACGGCGCTCGTCCTGAACGGACGCGTTTTTCGCGCCGAAACGCATCTTCGGCGTCTGATCGACGCGCTCGCCATCCTGCGTATCGACGCCGACCCCACCGCGATCCGCGAGGCCGCCGCGGCCCTGATCCCACATGCGGAGACTCCTGCCGAGCGTCACGCCCTTCGCGTCACCGTCACGCGCGGGCCGGGGCTGCGCGGCCTCGCGCCCGTCGGCGTGCAAAGGCCGACCGTGATGGCGAGCCTTTCGCCGCTGCCGCCGCGCTTCTTCTGGCCGCGGCTCTCGATGGACGTCGCCGGCGCTCGCCGCAACGAATCCTCGCCGCTCTCGTGCATCAAGGCGCTTTCCTATCTCGATGCGATCCTCGCGATGCGCGCGGCCGCCGAGAGGGGGCATAATGACGTTCTTTTCCTCAACGGCGCGGGCCATGTCGCCTGCGCCTCGGTCGGCAATGTGTTCGCGCTGTTCGGCGATGAGCTGGTCACGCCGCCTCTGAGCGACGGCGTGCTACCCGGCGTCATCCGCGGCTTTTTGCTGGAGGAATGCGGCAGGCTCGGTCTCGCGGCGCGGGAGCGATCGCTCGATCTCGAGGCATTCCGCGCGGCCGACGCCGCGTTCATGACCAACAGCCTGCGGCTGATTGCGCCGGTGGAGCGAATCGGCGCCGTCGCGATCGGCTCCAAAGGGGG
>DAITNE010000211.1:457-4270 GCA_036834765.1 Methylocella sp. | reverse complement strand
CGTCTCGCCCATCACATGCCACGGCTCCAGCGCCTGCCGCACCTCGATCTTGACGCCGCCCGGTTCGATCGCGCCGTAGAAGGGAAAGCGGAACTCGCGCTGCGCCTCGAACCAGACCGGATCGAACGCATAGCCCGCCCGCCCAAGGTCCGCGAGCACGCCGAGAAAATCCTGCCAGACGAAATGCGGCGTCATGAAGCGATCATGCAGCGCCGTGCTCCAGCGCACCAGAGAGCCGGTTTGCGGCTCGCGCCAGAACCAGGCGATGAGCGCGCGCAGCAGCAGCTGCTGCGCCAGACTCATCCGCGCGTCGGGCGGCATCTCGAAGGCGCGGAACTCGACGAGACCCAGCCGGCCGGTCGGGCCATCCGGCGAATAGAGCTTGTCGATGCAGATTTCCGCGCGATGCGTATTGCCGGTTACGTCGACGAGGAGGTTGCGATAGAGCCGGTCGATCAGCCAGAGCGGGATCGACTGATCAGGACCCGGCGTGTTCGCGAGCGCGATTTCGAGTTCGTAGAGCTGGTCGAGGCGCGCTTCATCGACGCGTGGCGCCTGGCTGGTCGGGCCGATGAACAGGCCCGAAAACAGATAGGACAGCGAGGGGTGCCGCTGCCAGTAGAGGACGAGGCTTTTGAGGAGATCGGGCCTCCTCAGGAAAGGCGAATCCTGCGGCGTCGCGCCGCCGACGACGACGTGATTGCCGCCGCCGGCGCCGGTGTGGCGGCCGTCGATCATGAATTTGTCCGCGCCGAGACGAACCTGGCGCGCATCCTCATAGAGGCCCTTCGTGGTCTCGACGGCGGCGCGCCAGCTAGCCGCGGGCTGGATGTTGACCTCGATGACGCCGGGGTCGGGCGTTACCTTGATGACGTCGATGCGCGGGTCGTAGGGCGGCGGATAGCCCTCGATATGAACCGGGGTCTTGATGTCCTCGGCCGCGACCTCGATCGCGGCGACAAGCTCCAGATAGTCTTCGAGCTTCTCGACCGGCGGCATGAAGACGCAGATCACGCCATCGCGCGGCTCGACCGATAGCGCGGTCCGCACTGCGCCTTCGATGATCTCCTGCTCAAGGCGTTCCTGCCGCGTATCCGGCGCCTCGGCCGCACGCTCGAAACGCTCGACGCGCTGGGCGAGCGTGCGCGCATCCGGCAGCGGGCCGCGCTCCTCAAGCGGATCCTGCGAATGGATGTAGGGGTACGAGGATGCCGGAACCCAGGGCAGAGAGGCGAGCGGGAGCCGGTAGCCGACCGGGGAATCGCCCGGCACGAGGAAGAGCTTGCCGCGCCGCAGACACCATTTCTCGCTGACCCAGCGCAGGCCGCGCGACATGCGGGCCGGCGCGTTCCAGCGCTGCACCGGCAGCACGAAGCCGGTCGGCTTGGTGAGCCCGCGTGAAAACGTGCGGATCATGCGATTGCGCTCTTCGGGATCCTCGATTTTCGGATCGAGCGGATCGACATTGTCCGGAAGATTGCCTTCCTTGACGAGCCATGTGGCCGGATCTTCATAGGCGGGCATGACGCAATCGTCATCGACGCCGAGAAACTCGGCTATGCCGCGGGTGAGCGCCTCGGCTTTCGCCCGGTGATCTTCGGTAAAGACAATGTCCGCCGCCCCCGGCGCTTTCTCCAGCTCCGTCTCGACCGTACGGCCCACCACATCGACGAGATCGGGATTGCGCCAGATCGGCTGGCCGTCCTTGCGCCAGTAGAGCGAAAAGCCCCAGCGCGGCAGGCTTTCTCCCGGATACCATTTGCCCTGGCCGTAATGCAGCATCCCGCCCGGCGCGACGCGGTTGCGCACGCGGCGGATCAGGGCGTCGGCGAAGGCGCGTTTCGTCGGTCCGACAGCCGCCGTGTTCCATTCGGGCGACTCGAAATCGTCGATCGAAACGAAGGTCGGCTCGCCGCCCATGGTGAGGCGTACGTCCTGCTTCTTTAAATCGGCGTCGACTTTCTCGCCGAGCGCGTCGAGCTTCTCCCAGGCCTCGTCCGAAAAGGGCGCCGTGATGCGCGGCGCCTCGGCGACCCGCGTCACGCGCATGTCGAACTCGAACTCGACGCCGACGCCGCCTTCGACGGCGCCCGAGATCGGCGCGGCGGTCGAATAATGCGGCGTCGCGGAGACGGGGATATGGCCCTCGGCGCAGAACATGCCGGAGGTCGCGTCCATGCCGATCCAGCCTGCCCCCGGCAGATAGACCTCGGCCCAGGCGTGCAGATCGGTGAAATCGACCTGCGTGCCTTTCGGTCCTTCGAGCGGCTCGATATCGGCGCGCAGCTGGATCAGATAGCCGGAGACGAAGCGCGCCGCGAGTCCGAGATTGCGCAGGATTTGGACGAGGGTCCAGGCTGAATCGCGGCACGAACCCGAAGCCAGCTCCAGCGTCTCTTCGGGCGTCTGGACGCCGGGCTCCATGCGGATCACATAGCGGATCGACTTCTGCAGGCTGGTGTTGAGAGCGACCAGGAAATCGACGATGTGAACTGGCTTTTTCGACAGCGTCGCCATGTAAGCGGCAAGCTGCGGACCAAGCGGTTCGGGCTGTAGATAGGGCGCCAGATCGGCTTTGAGTTCAGGCTCATAGGCGAAGGGAAACTGTTCGGCGTAAGGTTCGATGAAGAAATCGAATGGATTGACGACCGAGAGGTCGACGGTGAGATCGACCTCGACCTTGAATTCGCTCACCTTCTCCGGAAATACGAATCTCGCCTGCCAATTGTTGTGCGGATCCTGCTGCCAGTTCACGAAATGGTCCGGCGGCGACACCTTGAGGCTATAGGACAGAATCTTCGTGCGGCAGTGCGGCGCGGGGCGTAGCCGCACAATCTGCGGTCCGAGCGCGGCGAGGCGGTCGTATTTGTAATGCGTCAGGTGATAGATCGCGGCCGATATGGACAAGAGGCGCCTCGCGCCAGTCGAACCAGCCCGTCCCCCGCTTTGACGCGGCGGGACTTCCAGCCGCCGACAGGGCTAAAAGATCTATAGCAATCAATCGCGCCAGGCGGAAGGTTGGGCGCCCGGCGCGGCGCCTATGTTTTCCGCATCGGTGCGACAAAGACGCGCCAGATCGCCTGAAGCAAAGACGTTTGCGCCGCTCACCCGCGGGGACCGCTATTTCTCCGGCAGATTGAGCCGGATGCTGAGTTCGCGCAATTGCTTCGGCGTTACGCTGGAGGGCGCCCCAAGCAGCAAGTCTTCACCGCGTTGGTTCATCGGGAAGGCCACGATCTCACGCAAATTCTCTTCATCCGCCAGGAGCATGACGATGCGGTCGATGCCCGGCGCAATGCCGCCATGCGGCGGCGCGCCATACTGGAAGGCGCGATACATGCCGCCGAATTTCTGCTCCAGCACCTCCTCGTCATAACCGGCCAGTGAAAAAGCCTTGCGCATGACGTCCGGACGATGGTTGCGGATCGCGCCGGAGGACAGCTCCGAGCCGTTGCAGACGACGTCGTACTGGAATGCCTTGATGCCGAGAATGGTCCCCCTGTCGGCCGCGTTGAGCGCGACGAAAGCGTCGTGGTCGAAATTCGGCATCGAGAAGGGATTATGCGAAAAATCGATCCGCTGCTCCTCCTCGTTCCACTCGAACATCGGAAAATCGACGATCCAGCAGAATTCGAAAACGCCGGTCTTCGAGAGTTTCAGGTCGTGGCCGATGCGCAGCCTTGCCGCGCCCGCGAGCTTTTCCGCCCGGTCCGTCCTGTCGCAGGCGAAAAACACCGCGTCGCCCGCCTTGAGACCGGCCTTTTCGGCGATCTTCGCCTGGACTTCCGCGGGCAGAAATTTTGCGATCGGGCC
>DAITNE010000211.1:0-447 GCA_036834765.1 Methylocella sp. | reverse complement strand
CCCGCCTCCCCTTCGTAAATTACATAGCCGAGACCCGCCGCGCCTTCGCCCTTCGCCCAGTCGTTGAGCTTGTCGAAGAAAGAGCGCGGCTGCGCGCCCGCGCCCGGCGCGGGAATCGCACGCACGACGCCGCCCGCCTTGATGACGTTCTTGAAGGCGTTGAAGCTCACATCCTCGCGCGAAAACTCCTCCGTCACATCGACGATGACGAGGGGATTGCGCAGGTCCGGCTTGTCCGAGCCATATTTCAGCATCGCCTCTGCATAAGGGATTTTCGGGAATTTTCGCGTCACCGCAAAGCCTTTGCCGAACTCCTCGAAGACGCCGCGCAGAACCGGCTCGACAGTCGTAAAAACATCATCTTGCGTGACGAAGCTCATCTCGATGTCGAGCTGATAGAACTCAAGGCTCCGGTCAGCGCGCAAATCCTCGTCGCGAAAACAGGGC
>DAITNE010000210.1:0-4283 GCA_036834765.1 Methylocella sp. | reverse complement strand
ACAACTCTAACCCAACGAGTCGCATTGTCAAGCTGTGCGTGAGACACTACACTAGCAGAGGCAAAATCGTCCTCGGCGTTCTGCTACAAAACCTCAGTCAGACGGGCTGCTAGGGCCTGACCACGCCGCCGACGTCGCCGATTTCAGCGAGCAACGCGAGGCGATAGGCCGCCAGTTCAGGATCTGTCTTGCGCTGCTCCTCCTCCAGCAGCCGCCCGAACATGGCGATAAATTCCGCGAATCGATCGGGGGCGGCGGGAGCGGCGGCCGTTTCGGCCCCGCCCGCAATCTCGCTTGCGGCGTCGCAGGGCGTCTCTTCGCCGGCCGGAGGACGCGCTTGCCACTGTGGGTCGCGGGCGCGGCAGTTGTTGATGGCGTTCAAGCCATCATTGACGCGGCGTCGCGCGATTTTCGGCGCGCCGGCGTCAAACGCGATCTTTGCGCGCCGGAAAAGATGACGGCAGCCGCTTTCGCAAAGGCTGCCCTGCAAGCGCGTTGGAACATCCATCGAAAGCTCCACTCGCTGGATCGGCCCCTATTTAAGAGAAGCCCGACTGACTGCTTTGCAAAAGCAAATCCAACGCCAGTCGAATGGAAAAGTTTGATCTACCCAAAAAAAGTCGATCGGGCGGCAATTCAGCGCAACCCGGAGCGTTGGTTCGCGCGCCGCTGTTGCTTGTGGTTGCGTCTTTCGCCGCATCCGTCGAGAAAACGAACAACAAAGCTGTCGCCCGATTCGATTTCGAATCGAACAACAGCTTGAGGCGCCAGACTGACGTGGAGCTTGCGATAGTGACGATTGATGCTACGCCTCAGATCCCATCGCCCGCGTCGAAGGCGCGAGGGGTGGCCGGGGCGAGGCAGGGCGAGACGAACAGCGCGCCGCTCCAGGCGCCCAGCGCCGTCCGCGCCGCGACGATCAGCCAGAACACCGCGAGGCACAGCACAAACACGGCGCCGATGACCGACAGAAAGGCGAGATGCGTCGCATTGGCGAGCGCAAGCGTCGCCAGCGTGTAGACGGCGAGCGGGAAGGTGAAGCCCCACCAGCCCATGTTGAAGGGCATGCCACGGCGCATGTAGAACGCCGTCTTCAAGAGCGCGAGCATCAGCCACCAGAGGCCGTAGCCCCAAAGCGCTGCGCCGCCGAGGAGTCCGCAGCCGTAAGCGACGTCGCCGGCGCTCGAAAGGCCGGCGGCCGCGAAGGCGCGCGGCGCGGCGGCGCCGAGCAGCAACAGCCCGAGCGCGCCCGTGCCGATCGGCCCCAGCGCCAGCCAGCCCGAAGCGGCCATATCGCGCTCGGGCAGTTTGTGCAGGGCGAGGCGCAACAGCAGGATGACGAGCAGGCTCATCGCCAGCGGCACCGAGAAGCCCCACAGCCCGTAACCGACGACGACGATGGCGAAAGCCTCGGACGCGGGAAGATGCGCCGCCAACAAGGCGCCGCTGGCCGCGGCGACCTCGGCCGCCACCACCGGCAACAGCCAGATGGCGGTCATCTTCGGCAGGCTGTGGTCCTGCCGCGTGAACATCAGAAAAGGAATGATGAGGCCGCAGGCGAGAGACATCGCGACGTCGACTTGCCAGAGCGCATTGGCGACCGCAAGCGCCCGCGCCCCCCAAAGCGGTATGCCGAAGACGAGGAACCCGTTGACGATGGTCGCCAGCCCCATCGGGATGCAGCCAAAGAACATCGAGGCCGCCGGGTGGCCAAAGATGCGCCGCGCGCCATGGAAGAAAAAGATCCAGCGCGCGGCGTAGAGCGCGCTGAACAGGCAAAACAGCCCGATATTGAACAGCCACAGCCCCTGCGCGGCCTCATGCAGGAGTTTGGATTCGAGTCCTGGCGCCGCAAACGGAAACTGGTTCAGCGCCAGCGCCAGGCCGCCCGTGCCCATTGTGGCGGCGAACCAGTTGGGGGTGAACTGGCGCACCATCTCGCGCAGGCGCGGCGGAGCCGAAAGGCTGGGAGCCGCCAAAGTCTCCAGGGTCAAAGCATTGGTCTGCGCCACAGTGAGTCTCCATCGATTTCCGGAGCCGTTCTAGCGCGCTGGATATAATCTTGATAATGCATTAATTGTATCAAATCGATCTATTTTTATGATTGATAGAGCGCAAGGGCGAGATCGGCATGACCTTGGAGCAACTTCGCATTTTCGTCGCGGTCGCCGAGCGGCTGCATGTGACCGAGGCCGCGCGTGCGCTGAACCTCGCCCAGTCGGCGGCCTCGAGCGCGATCGCCGCGCTGGAGGCGCGCCATGGCGCGCAATTGTTCGACCGGGTCGGTCGCCGCATCGAGCTGACCGCGGCGGGCCGGCTCTTCCTTCCCGAGGCGCGCGCGGTTCTCGCGGCGGCGGAGGCGGCGGAGCGGGTCTTGAGCGAGATCGGCGGCCTCGCGCGCGGCTCCCTCAGCGTCAGGGCGAGCCAGACCATCGGCAGCTATTGGCTGCCGCGCCACCTCGTCGCCTTCCGCCGCGCGCATCCCCTGATCGACGTGCGCCTCTCCATCGGCAATACGGCGCAGGTCGCCGAAAGCGTCGAACAGGGAAAG
Organism: Methylocella sp.; assembly: GCA_036834765.1. Lineage (GTDB taxonomy): Bacteria > Pseudomonadota > Alphaproteobacteria > Rhizobiales > Beijerinckiaceae > Methylocapsa. Next base: position 1,732 of record DAITNE010000210.1, on the reverse strand, counting down.
GTCGAACTCGGCTTCGTCGAAGGCGCGACGGAGAACGCGCATCTCGATATCCTGCCGGTCGCGCTCGATCAGCTGACGCTGATCGTCGGCGCGGAGCATCCCTGGGCCGCGCGGACGACGCTCGCGGCGGAAGACCTGCTCGCAGGCGAATGGGTGCTGCGCGAAGAGGGCTCCGGCACGCGCTCGGCCTTCGAGGCGGCGCTGCGCGGCCTTGGCGTCGATCCGGCGCGCCTCCACATCGTCATGGAGATGCCCTCGAACGAGGCCGTGCGCGCGGCGGTCGAGGCCGGCATCGGCGCCAGCGCGCTCTCGGCCTCGGTCGCGGCGCCGAGCCTTGAAGCGGGGCTGGTGCACGAGCTGCCGCTGCGTCTGCCCGACCGCGCCTTTTACGCGCTAAGCCACCGCGAGCGCCGCCGCAGCCGCGCGGCCGAAGCGCTGCTCGCGATCATTGCGCAGGCGCGGCCGGGCGGGGGCGGCAATGGGGCAATTTGAATGTCGCCTTCCGACCCCCAATGATGACTCTGGCTTGGTCGGCAGCGAACGACCAGCAGGAGGCTTTCCATTTCCCTGCACTCACCTTAACGCCCCAGCCAACCATGGCGGGACTTGCCGGCTTGCAACTCCATCAAGCTGCTCGTCCGTATGGATGAATATCGAAATGAGCCGTTCCCAGATTCCGGTTCCCTCGACGTCAAGGACCACACGCAAGGGCAGCCGCTGATTGGTCAGGCCGTCAGCCAAAACCTCGACTTCTCTTACTCGATTAACACAGCGCAGGGGCGTTTGCGTCGACTTTAACAGTTGATCTTCATAGGGAATCGCCGCCAGACGGATCACCTCCATTTTGATGAGCCGGTCAAGCCAACGCGAATGCGCGAAGTCCCTGTAAAACTGGGAAATTAGCGTTCCAGATCTAGGATGAAAGATGTTTTCTCCCCTAGCCAAGCCGAGTAGGTGCTGAAGGTGTTGGGCAAAAGCGTCGATACCCGACACTATGGCAATGCGACCGTTTTCGGCGAACACGTCTCCCGTGTCGCGCGACACTGCCATCATTGAACCCAAGGCATCAGCCCTAATCCGCGGAAATCCAGAAGCGATCGGCAGAATGAGATCATACTCGTTGCCCTTCCTTTCGAGCGAAGGAGCAGCGGTCAAAGTCCGTCCGTCTCCTAGCTCATTGACGAGGACATACCGTTCCTCAGGAGCAAGCCTGTCGAAGTCGCTCGCATAACCGACGAGCTCGAGAGGGTCTCCCTTGACGAAATGCTTCAGGCGCAATTTCCAGCCTGTCGGGCCAGCGGCGATGAAGGCACCGACTCCAATAATGTTCGGTCCCAGCGCGATAATGTCGTCCGCGTTTTGCGAGTCAACCGCATTCGGGTCGAAGCTTCGGCTGCGTTCGTGCCTCAGCTTCATCTCCCGCAATCGATCGGCGGGGTACGTCACCTCGTCGCGATCAATGACCGCAGAGTGCGTCTGACAAAGCCAGATGCCATTCTCGATGCTGGACCGCTGCTCTGGCGTTATCGTCGGGTCATAGCGCCGGCCGCCTGGCGCCGCCGCGCATATGTGGGCGGCGACACCGATCATGGTAACAGCGTCGGGCGCCTCTTCGCTCGGCCCGGCCGTAGACTGCTTGCAGTTATCGAACGAGCAGACGTGTCCGGCACGAAGTGCTAGGGTCCAGACTCATAACCAGTAGCTGACGGTTGCGGCGATGCAAACCGCGGCG
>DAITNE010000209.1:0-4292 GCA_036834765.1 Methylocella sp. | reverse complement strand
GCGCCGAGATGATAGCCGCGCGTAACGGCGTCCTGCAGCATCCAGGGAAACTGGCCCCATGTCGAGCCGACCTCGATCAGTCGTTCGAGTTCGGGATGGTGCCAGGCAAGGTTTGCGCGCCGCCCGCCGACATGCGGGATGAGGAGATGGCCTTCGGGATCATGCGCGTAGGTTGCGTAGAGTTCGTCGAGGGGCCACGCGCCGGGCGTGATCTCATGCGAGCCCATATCCTCGCTCCATTCGAAGGAGCGCGCGTTTTCGCCCTCGCGCCCTGAAGGAAACAGGGGTTCGCCGTCACCGAGGAAGACGACATTGTGGTCGCCGCCCGCGCAGGAGTTGCCGCACCATTCCGTGCCGGGATAGCAGACGAAGGCGCCATCGACGCTGATCGCGCGCACATTGGCGACGGTGGCGCGCCAGCGCGCGGCCGTGATCTGGAAATCATTGGCGGTGTAGCCGAGCACGTCGAGGCCGGCGACGTCGCGGCCATAGGTGAGATTATAGACGGTGTCGTTGGTGCCGATCGTATCGTCCGAATGAACGTGGAGGTCGCCGTAGAAAATGCGATCGACCGGAGCCGCGGGATCGATCGCAGCGAAGGTCTTGTCCGGCGCGACGGCGCTGACGCCGGCGACGCGCGCGGCGATGGCGAGTTCCCCCGGCGCCTGCGTCGGAATATCGTCGACGCGCAGGATCGCCCAACCTTCAGCGGCGAGATCGGCCTCTCGCGCGTAGACGAGGGCGACGCCAAGCGCGGCGCGAAGTTCTATTCTTTCGTCATGATTCCAGCAGGTATTGCCCCAGACGTCTTCGAGGCGAACGCGGACCGGCAATCCCACGCCCGGACGCACGAGGCGCGGTGCCGTGACGATGAGATGATGAGCGTCATTCGGGACAATCTGCAACACGATGTCGCCGGGGACCGCGGCGAAGCGCGAGGTTCCGACCGGATCGACATAGAAGCGGAATTTGAAGTCCTTTTCGACGAAGGTCTGCGCCCGCGTTCCCGGGCCGCCGAAGCGACGGTCGCCAAGCCGGATGACGATATGATCGCCGGGATTGAGATAGCCGTCGACGATGTCGACGATGACGGCTTTCTGGAACGGCCGTTCGTGCCCCTTCTGATCGAAGCGGCAGAGTAGGCTCCTGACAGTCGCGGACTCCTGTCCGGGCAGCAAAGGGCCGGCCCGGTACTCGGCCGAGACGTAATTTTCGCCGCCGGGGTTCGTCGTCTGGAACAGCGCCCAGTCGGAATAGAATTTGAAGGCGGCTTTGATCCAAGCGCCGTCGGCGAGGCCGGAGGCCCCGACCTCATAATCGAGAACGAGCTCCAGCCAGCTTCCGGCGGCGATCTCGCAGATCTCGCAGCGCGCCGCGCCAAGGAACGGCATCGCTTTCGTCAGTTCGTAATAGTCTTCCGGGGCGACATAGGCGCCCTGCGGCGGACGGCGCGGGGCGTGGGTCATATTTCGAAATCGATCAGTTCGCCGTTCTCTTCGAGCTTTGCCCGAATCTCCGCGGCGAGCCGCCACGTGCGCGGATCCGACCTCAGGTGCGGGCGCTCCGGCGTCGCGAAGGCGCCCTGCACCCTCGCGGGCGATCCGGCGATGACGATTATGCGGTCGGCGAGGTAAATGGCTTCGTCGATGTCGTGGGTGACGAACAGGATCGTCTTGCCCGTTCGCTGCCATAGCGAGAGAAGCTCATCCTGCAAGGCGGCGCGGGTGATCGCGTCGAGCGCGCCGAACGGCTCGTCCATCAGGAGGAGGTGCGGCTCGACGGCAAGCGCGCGGGCGAGGCCAACGCGCTGCCTCTGGCCGCCGGAGAGCTGGTGCGGCCAGCGCGCGCTTTGGGCCGAAAGATCGACGAGGTCGAGCGCGGCCTTTACGCGCGCGTCGATCTCGGCGTGCGAGAGGCCAAGGCCTTCGAGGCCGAAGGCGACGTTCCCCGCGACGCGCCGCCACGGCAGCAGCTTGGCGTCCTGGAAGACGAGCGCCATGCTTCTGCGCCCACGCTCGTGCGGGATGTCGACGCGCACCTTGCCCGCGCTCGGCGCGACGAGGTGCATGAGCACGCGCAGCAGCGTCGATTTGCCGGCCCCGGACGGCCCGACGATCGCGACGAACTCGCCGCTGTCGAGGCTGAGATCGAGCCCTTCGAGGATCTGCGTGCGCTCGGCGCCGCGTCCGAAGGCGAGGCCGATGCCGGAAAGTTCGGCTATGACTGCCATTGGGTCAGCCTCCGCCGGACGGCGAGGAATGCGATGTCGGTGATGGCGTAGAGCAGCGCCATGGTCAGCATATAGACGACGACGAGATCGGTGGCGAGGAGGCTCGCCGCCTGCATCATGCGGGCGCCGATGCCGGGAACGCCGAACAGTTCGGCGGCGACGACGGACATCCAGGCCTGGCCGAGACCGGTGCGAAAGCCGGCGAGAATGCCAGGCGTCGCAGCGGGCAGCGCGATCTTGGTCAGCCGGCCGAAAAAGCCGCCATGACCAAAGGCGCGCGCGACTTCCATGAGATCGCGGTCGATCGCTTGAACCGCGCCGAAGGCAGCGAAGAAGTTGATCCAGAACACCGCGATGGCGATGATGAAGGCCGCCGCGGCTGAAGTCAGGCCAAACCAGAGGATGGCGAAAGGCACCCAGGCGAGGCCCGGAATGGGCCGCAGGATGCGCACGACGCCGGAGAGGAACGCCTCGAACCAGGCCGAGACGCCGCAAACCACGCCAAAGGCGACCCCGAGCAATGAGCCGATCGCGACGCCGATGAGATAATGCGACAGGCTGTTCTCGACCGCGGCGGTCCAGTAGCCGCCGCGGATTTCGCCAAGCCACGCGGCCGGGATTTGGCTCGGCAGCGGGATCAGCGCGGTCAGCGACGGGCTGAGGCGCGCCGCGATCTCCCAGCCGCCGAGAAACAGGGCGACGCCGAGCGCGGCGAGCGCGTTCGGCCGGAATGCGCCCGGCTGGAAAAGGCGCCGCGGCGCGGGGCCGATGGCGGGCATTGGCGGCGGCGGCGCATTTTCCGGTTCGGCGGCTTCGATAAGCGTCTCCGCGCCCGGGTTTTGAACCGCGATCTGTTCCGCCCCTAAGCGCTCCGCCGTCATTTCGCGATGCGGTTGTAGAAGGCGAGATCGAACAAATCGGCCACGGGCGTCGCGGTCTTCACCGTGCCGAGCTTGACTTCGAATTCCTGCAGCCGCGCCACCGAATCGATAATCCGCGCGGGATCGGCGACGAAGGATGCGCTGGAGCCGGCGAGCGCGCGATCGATCTGCGCCTCGGTCAATATGCCGGCCCCGAGCGCCTTCAGGATGAAGGGGGCCGCCTCCTCCGGATGAGTCCTGATCAGCTCCGTCGCGCGCAGATGCAGGCGCAATAATTTCTCGCCGATCTCCGCGCCTTTCGGGCTCGCCAGCTGATAGATCGCGAGGACGGAGCCGGGCTGATCCGGCATGAACTGCTTGCCTGTCACCAGAACCTTCGATTGCGGCAGGCGGTCGCGCACGACGGTGAGGGCCGGCTCGCGCAGAACCGCGGCGTCGACGGATCCGGCGAGGAAGGCCTGCTGCGCCGCGTCGATGTCGAGGCCGGTGATGTCCACGGTTTGCGGGTCGATCCCGTTTTCGACCTGAAGCCAATAGCGCAGCAGGGTGTCGGGGACGGAGCCTTGCGGCTGTGCCGCGATCTTTGGCTTGCGGCCTTGGCTCTCCATGAATTTCGCGATCGCCGTTTTGAAATCGGCGCCCTCGGCGGCGGCGAGCAGCGGCCCGCGCGCCACGAGCTGCAATTCCTCGATCGCCCCGGCGGCCACGACCTTGACGTCGACGCCCTTCGCGCGGGCGATGAGCAGGGGAAGCACCCCGGCGAGATAGGCGTCGAGCTGGCCGGCGGCGAGCGCCTGGATCGCCTGCGTGCCGGCCTGGAAACGGATCAGCTGCAGGTCGAGCCCTTCCGCCTTGGCCCAGCCCTCGCCGTCGATGACGAAAAGCTGCGCCGAGCCGAGCACGGGGATGTAGCCGATCTTGACGGTCGTTTGCGCCGCCACGGGCGCGGGGGCGAAAAGCAGCGCGGCGGCCGCGAGGGAGAGCGCCCTCAACATACGCTCGGCCCGTGTCAGAAACATCGACGCCCCAAATTCTCGCAAAGCCAGGATGGGGCTAGTAACTTTAGAAGATCGAATGAGTCAACTTCGCCACGGTCGACGCATTCCCTTATGACCGCGCCGGCGGGGCCATGAATTCGGGGCCGACGGGATCGGGGATTTCCTCGCGGAGAATGCGGTCGA
>DAITNE010000208.1:0-4301 GCA_036834765.1 Methylocella sp. | reverse complement strand
CAAGAACGAGCGCGGCGTCCGGCCGCCCCTGCGGATTTGGGCGAATTTCGAGGCGCGCGAGAACTTTTGTCGCCTTGGCGTCGAGCTTGACATCGAGATCGACCTTGTCGATCAGATAGTCGGGAGGCCGGTAGTCTTTCAGGCGAACGGGCTCGGCGCTGTCGGTACGCATCAAAACCTCAATCTCAGCAACGGGAAACAGGGCTTAAGGGTCGAAAATCCCGGCGATCATAGGGCTTGCATCGACGAAGCGTAAAGGCCGGCGCGCCGCGCCGCCGGCGGACAGGCGGAAACATGTGATGAGGGACGCGAATCAATGGCTCAAGGGATTTTGAAGTCTGCTTTGCTCGGATTGGGTCTGATCGTCTCGGCTTTGCCGGGCGCCGCATGGGCCCACGGGCCGACACGGCAAAAGGTGACCGAAACCATCGAAATAAACGCCCCGGCGGACAAGGTGTGGGCGGTCATCGGCAATTTTCAGGATATGAGCTGGCACCCCGCCGTCAAGGCGACGACCGGCGAAGGCGGCAACACGCCCGATGTCGCAAAGCGCCATCTCGATCTCGGCGGCGGCGCCTCGCTCGACGAGGAGCTCTATAAATACGATGCCGAGAAGCACAGCTATTCCTATCGCATCCCCACCGTCGACGTGAAGGTTCTGCCGGTGAACAATTACTCGTCCACGCTCGATGTGGTCCCGAGCGACGACGGCAAGACGAGCACGGTCGAATGGCATGGCGCGTTCTATCGCGGCTACCCCAACAATGATCCGCCGCCGGATCTTAGCGACGAAGCCGCGATCAAGGCCGTCACCGGGGTCTACAAGGCCGGCCTCGATGCGCTGAAGAAGAAAATCGAGTCAAGCAATTAAAAGTCTTTCCATTCGCCGCGCGGCGCTGGTCGCCTTCGCCGCGCTGGGCCTCTCTCTTCGGCATGGCCGGGCGAAGGCCGATGAAGCCTTCATCACGGAGCAGAATGGCGACGGCGTCAGCGTGCTTGACCTGTCGACGCAGAAGGTCGTCGGCCGCATCGCGGTCGGCGGCAAGCCCGCGGGAATCGCGATGTCGCGCGATGGCAAGACCGCCTTCGTCACCAGCACCGAGGGCAAATTCGTCTCGGTAATTGACGCCGCCTCGCGGGCAATCAAAGCCAAAATCGAGATGCCCGACACGCCGCTCGGCGTCGCCGCCGATCCGTCCGGCGCTTTCATCTATGTCTCGGGCTTTTATAATCCGCGCATCTACAAGATCGACGTCGCCGCCGCGACAATCGTCGATACGGCGAGCGTCGGGGCCTCGCCCTCCGGCGTCGCCGTGTCGCCGGACGGCTCCCTCATCGTCGTCGCTGATCGCGACGACGACGCCCTCTCGATCATCGACGCGGCGACTTTCAAGGCCAAAGTCACAGTGAAAGTCGGCGCACATCCGTTCGGAGTCACCATCGACGCCGATGGCGCGCGAGTCTATTCCGCGAATGTCGAAAGCAACGACGTTTCCGTGGTCGATCTCGCAACCCAGAAGCTGATCGGGACCGCGCCGGCCGGAAAACGGCCCTATGTCGTCGCCCTGGCAGGCGGGCGCGGCTTCACGAGCGATCAATATGGCGGAACCGTCTCCGTCTTCGACCTCGAAACCTTGCAGCCAATCGGGCGCGTTTCGGTCGGCGAATATCCAGAAGGGCTTGAGGCCAGCGCCGACGGGCGCACGATCTATGTCGTCAACTGGTTCTCCAACGACGTCTACGCGATCGACGCGGAAACGCTGAAAGTCACGGGCGAGATGGCGGTTGGCGACGGTCCGCGCGCGTTTGGAACGTTTTTGCGCAAAACGCCTTGATCCATCGCTTCAACGGCTGACGAAGTTGCGAACGTAAAGGGCCGCGCCAAGCGTCGAAACGCCGAGCAGGGCGAGAAGCAAAGATTCGGACAGGCCGATGACTTTGCTCTGCAGCGCGACCGTCGCCAGCACGCCGATGACGATGAAGCCGGAATTCAGCACATTGACGGCGCCGACGATGCGCGCCCGCCAGGCGGGCGGCGCGTCGGCCTGGATCGCCGTGAACAGAGGCACGACGTAAAGGCCGCCGGCGCAGGCGAGCCCCAGCACGTCGAAGGCCGCGCGAAGGCCGGTTATCGAGGTGAAAAAAGCGCCGAGCCCTATTTCCGCATGCGCTGTGGGTAAGCGTGCGGTCGAAACGCCGAGATCGATCAGGAACAGGCCCATGCCGAGCGCGGCCAGCGGAACCGGACGCAACAGTATGCGGCCTTTCGCAAGGAGCGCCGCAGCAATCGAGCCGATGCCGATGCCGAGCGCGAAGACGGCGCTGATCGCGGTCTCGACGGCGATTCCGGCGCCGGTCTTGTTGCGGAGCACGACCGGCGTCAGCGACAGCGCGACCGCCCCGGCCATCCAGAACCAGGAGACCGCCAGGCTGCGGCTGAAAAGCTGGCGGTCGCGCCCGATTTCGCGCAGAAGGGCGCCAGTCGACTCGAGGATATTGGCGTTGAGGCGAAGATCGGGATCGGCGCGGCCGGTCGCGGGAATGAACAGGCTGAACGCCCAGCAGGCGAGGGCGATGAGCATGAGTTGCAGCGTGACGCCTTCAGGCGCACGCGTCGCCGAGAGACCGCCTGCGATCAGCCCGAGGAAGATGGCGGCGAACGTCGCCGCCTCGACCAGCGCATTGCCGGCGGTGAGTTCCTCCATCTTCAGGAGGTCGGGCAGGATGCCGTATTTCATCGGGCCGAACAGCGCATTGACGACGCCAAGGCCAAACAGCGCCGCATAGACCAGGGGCAGGGAGCCGAGCCACAGCCCGACGGCGGCTAGAAGCTGAACCAGTATTTCGGCGCCTTTCAGAGCCCGCGCAAGACGCGCCTTGTCCCATGAATCCGCCATCTCCCCGCCAAGGCCCGAAAGCAGAAGCGAGGGCAGCATGAAAATGCCGACCGCGAGGGTGATCAGCGCGCCGGCCTGCTGTTGCCCGAGCCGGAACAGGATCAGCATGGCGAGCATGTTGCGCACGAAGTTATCGTTGAATGCGGAGAAGAACTGGCACCAGAACAAAGGCGCGAAGCGCCGACTGCCCATGAGGGCGGCGAGCGTCGCTGCGCCGCTGTGCAACGCTGCGTCGGCGCGCAGCGGCGCCGTCACCGCGCCGGCTCGGCGTGGCCGACGATGCGGCTGATGGTCTTGAAGGCGGCGCGGATTTTACGCTCCAGCGCATCGACCTGATCGTGCACCTCGTCGACGCTGAGCGCGGGGTCGACGCGGCAATGATAATTGACGACGAGTCCCGAAGGCGTGCGCCGCACCCGCACATCGTGGATGTCGAGCAGGGCGCCTTGATCATGCGCTCTCTGAAAGAGAGCGCTTTCGATTTCCGCCCGGACGTCCGGGTCCGCGTCGCGCCCTGGCAACTGCCGGGGCTCCAGCGGTTCGATATGGCTCTCGACTTCGATGTCGGACCCGAATTCGCGTCCGATCTCGTCTTCGAGCCCCGACGCGATCTCGTGCGCATTCCCGAGCGGCATGCGGCCGTCAACCTCCACGTCAAAGCTGATCGCCGTGCGGCCTTCGACTTCCTGAACGGTGACGTGATGCACGGGCGCGTGGCGCTTGGCGGCGATCAGAAGAATGCGCTCCAGAATGGTTTCGCTGTCGACGGCGATCGGTTGCGTCGCGATGGTCACGGAGACGTCCGGATGCTTCGCCTTGATCTCCGCCGCGACATTGACCTTGATCGCCGCCACCTTTTCAAGGGACAGCGTGCGGGCGACGGTGATCTCGAGATCGCCAATCACCTCCGGGCCCGCGGGACGCAGCCGCACCGTCTCCACCTTGATGACGCCCGGGACCGAGGCGGCGATCGACGCGACCTTGTCGGCGAGGCCCTTCGGCGCGGCGTCGACCAGCGCGTCGATCGTGCGCCGTCCGATCTCAAATCCCGCCACGGCGACGAAGCCGGCGACGCCGAGCGCGGCCAGCGCGTCGCCCTGCGGAAAGCCGAAATGCGCGGCGACGAGGCCCGCGATCGCCAGCAGGGATGCGATCATGTCGCTCGAAAAATGCAGGGCGTCGGCGGCGAGCGCTTCGCTCTTCGTCCGCCTCGCGATCGCCTTGAGGCGCCTCCAGCGGAAGAAATCCACCGTTATGGAGATGAACAAAATCCCGAAAATCAGAGGGCTCGCCTCGATTTCGGCGGGGTGGCCGCCAAGGCGGCGCACTGCCTCGACGAGAATGAAGGCCGCAAGCGCGAACAGAAAACCGGTTTCGATCAGCGCGGCCAGGGCTTCGACCTTG
>DAITNE010000207.1:0-4320 GCA_036834765.1 Methylocella sp. | reverse complement strand
GGCTCTTGCCGGCGGGCGCCTCGGCGGCGAGCGGGCGCACATAGACATTGCCGCTGGCGAGATCGACGCGGATGACGAGCGCGGGCTGTTCGCCGCCGCGATTGACAACCGCGACATAGGAGGGCTGCACGCCCGGATGGCGGATCAACTCGCGGTCGACGACGAAGATCGCAAGGCCCGCTGCGAGCGCGCCCGCCGCGAGTGCGCCGGCCCGCCAGCGACCCAGCGAGCGGCGCAAAGCGGCGGCGGGCTCTTCGCCGCCGCCTTCGATCACGCGAAAGGGCTCCGCGGGGGAAAGCGCGCTTTGGATGCGCTCCCACACCGCGCGCGGCGGCGCGACCTCGGCGACGGCGACGCTAAGAGCCGTGAGGCGCGCCTCCCACGCGGCGACGGCGGCCTGCGCCTCGGCATCTTGCGCGAGGACGCTGGCAAACAGCGTCCGCTCATCGGCGTGCAGCGTGCCGAGCACATATTCCGCCGCCAGGATTTCGCGGTCCTCGTTCATGACGTCTGTTCCAGACAGGCTTTCAAGGACAGGAGGCTGCGACGCAGCCACGTCTTGATCGTATTCACCGGTTTACCGGCGCGGGCCGCAAGCTCATCGCGCGAATAGCCTTCATAATAGGCGAGCAGCACGCAGCTTCTATAGGGCTCCTCGATGGCGCCGAGACAGCGGCGCGGGGCGGCGACATCGATGAGATCCGCTTCGGGGTCGCCCGGCGAGGGGATTTTCTCGTACCAGTCGACGCCGTCGTCATAGACGGGCGGCGCCGCGAAGCTCTTCTGACGCAGGAGGTCGATCGTGCGGTTGCGGGCGATCGAACTCAGCCAGGCCAGAGCCGGACCCGTTTCGCGTGAATAACTCGCCGCGCCGCGCCAGATTCTGAGATAAACATCCTGTAAGACATCTTCCGCTGAAGATCTGTTGCGGATGATACGCAAGATGATCCCGAAAAGTTTCGCCGAGGTCTCATCGTAGAGCGCGCGAAACGCGCCGCGATCGCCGCCGCCGGCCGCGACGATCAGATCCGCGAGTTCGTCATTGCTCCGCAAAGGCGTTTCTCCCCGGCGCATGTTCGGCCCGCGCGGGCCAACTCTAGCAAAAATCCTCCAGCGCGCCAGCGGGACGCGGGGATTTCTCCGGCTTACGGCGCTTGCGCGTTGTCGCGGCCGAAGCGCTCGAGCACGTGGCGGATCATGCTGCGCGCCAGCTCCTGTTCGCCGAGGAACACGACGCCCGCCTGCTCCTGCCGCAGCAGGGCGGCTTCTTCTTCATTATGCGTGCGAACCACCGTCTCGATCGCCGGATTGATCTGCCTTGCGACGCTGATGATCTTGCGGTCGTCGAGGGAATCCGGCGTCGCGATGACGAGGAGGCTTGCCTTGGAGACATGCGCCTGGATCAGAACGGCCATCTCCACGGCGTTGCCGCAGACGGCGGGAATGTTATGTTCGCGGCAGCGCTCGACCAGCTCCCGGTTCTGGTCGACGACGACGAAGGGAATGGCGGCTTCCGTGAAGGCGGCGGCGATGCGCCGCCCGACCCGGCCGTAGCCGACGAGGACAACCTGTCCGGCGAGATATTTGTCCTCGGTCGCCATCGGCAGCTCGGCGAGCGGATCGTCGGGGTGTTTGACGAGCCGCGCGAGCAACCGTTTCGACAAGACCCAGGTCTCGATCGGCGCAATCGCACGGAAGACCAGCGAATTCAGCGTGATGGACATCAGCGCGCCGGCCAGAATGAGGTTCTGGCCCTCCTGCGGCAAAAGCCCGAGGCTCATGCCGAGCCCCGCCAGAATGAAGGAGAATTCGCCGATCTGCGCCAGGCTCGCGGCGATCGTCAGGGCGGCGTTCAGCGGATAGCGAAACAGCAGCACAAGGGCTGCCGCGATGAGCGGATTGGCGATCATGACGATGCCGACGACGACCAGCACCCGCAAGGGCGAATGAATCAGCACCGCCGGATCGAACAACATGCCGACGGAGACGAAGAATAGCACCGCGAAGGCGTCGCGCAGCGGCAGCGATTCCTCGGCGGCGCGGGCGCTGAATTCGGATTCATTGATGACCATGCCGGCCAGAAACGCGCCGAGTGCGAAGGAGACGCCGAATAGTTCCGCCGCACCATAGGCGAGGCTGACGGCTGCGGCGACGACGCAGAGGGTAAAGAGTTCGCGCGAGCCGGTGCGAGTCACCTGCCACAGCAGCCAGGGAAAGACGCGCTTGCCGACCAGCAGCATCACCGCGACGAAGGCGGCGATCTTCGCGAGCGTGATTTCGAGCGTATAATAGATGTCGGGCGCGGAGATCGGGACGCCCTTGCCGCCGAGCGCGCCCGAGAGGGGCGGCAAAAGCACGAGGACCAGCACCATCGCGAGGTCCTCGACGATCAGCCAGCCGACGGCGATGCGTCCGCTCACCGTCTCGACGACGCCGCGCGCCTCCATCGCCTTCAGGGTCACGACGGTGCTGGCGACGGAGAGCGCTAGCCCGAACACAAGCGCGCCGCCGACTCCCCAGCCCCAGAGCAGGGCGAAGCTCCCGCCGATGATGGCGGCGAAGGCCATCAGCAGGATCGCGCCGGGCACGGCGATCCTGCGCACGTCCCATAGATCTTCGAGCGAAAAATGGAGGCCGACGCCGAACATCAACAGCATCACGCCGATCTCGGCGAGCTGGGAGGCGATTTCGCTGTCGGCCGTAAAGCCGGGCGAGAACGGGCCAATGATGACGCCCGCCAGAAGATAGCCGACGAGCGAGGGCAGTTTCGCGCGCGCCGCCAGCATCCCGAAGATGAGGGCGCATCCGAAGGCGGCGGCGATGGTGGTGATGAGCGGGACTGCGTGATGCACCGCGGCGGCTCTCCCTTTCGATGCCGGCCCCGCGCCGGGTGGCCTATGAAAGCCGGGTTTCTTTCTGGTCTGACTGGATTGCGCGCGCGAGCTTGCGATGCAGCCCAAGATCAATGTCAGGAAGCGCGGCGCCGATCAACGCCGAAAGGCGGCGGGCTCGTGGGTGAGTTTGAATTTCTGCAAACGGTGGATCCGGACATTCGGATCAGACGCACCGATAGGCGAGATGCGCCAACAGCAGACCGAAATGCCAGCTCCTCACTCTTAACGCGAGCTCTCACCTTGCCAGCGCCGACTACAGGATCCTCGAACGGCTCCAAGCCAAGATTGCCGGTTCAATGGGCCAGCAATTGGCAGCAGGACGATTGACCGAGGAGATCGCGCGTCACCCCGCCCAAAATCCATTCCCGCAGCTTGCCGTGGCCGAAGCCGCCGGCAACGATGAGGTCGGCGGCTTCCTTCTTTGCGAGCGCTTCGAGCTGCTTGGCAGGGCTGTCGCGCAAGGGCTCGACCCTCCCCGCGCCGCTCACGCCATGATTGGCGAGCCACGCTACAACGTCATCGACATGGCGCTGCGGGACCGCAGGATCGGGGCCCTCGTCGATTTCGCAAACGGTCACATGTTGGGATTTTTTCAGGAGCGGCAATGCGTCGAACACCGCACGCCGGGCTTCGCGCGTATCCTTCCAGCCGACGAGAATTCTCTCAGCTTGCAACGTCTGGACGTGCTGCGGGATAATGAGGAGCGGGCGGCCGGTGCGCCCGATCAAATCGCTTGGATTGATCTGTGCGGTCGGTTCCTGCCTTTCGTCGCTTGCTGTCTTTCCAATCACCAACAGATCGGCGGCGCGGCACTGGCTAGCGATATAAGGAACGGGATCTTCGAGCGAAGAGCGCCATTCGAGCTGCCTCGCTCGACCTTTGAGAGCGGTCCGGAAACGTTCCTCGGCCTCTTGCAGCCGCTGCTTGATTACCGCGAGGCTGTACTCCATTTCCGTCGGGTCATCCTCGACGAATCCAGCCACTCCGTCAGCCGCATAATAGGTTGGCGAAATCTCGGCCTGAGCGGCGACGCCTATGACTCGCGCAGTGAACCGCTCGGCGAGATCGCCGACAATTGTGAGCCGCGCGTCATTTTTCTGGCCCAAATCGAGATGAACCATCAACGTGGCGTAGGACATGATTACCTCCCATGACGACGCGGGAACGACGCGGGCGCGCCATGATCCGCCATCAATGATCCTCAATCAATGTGATGGCGCTGGCGCAGGCGGCGGACGTTCCACCAGACGAAGGCGAAAATGAACGGCACGGCGAGGGCCGTCGCCAGCGTCGGGTCAAGCCATTCCGCCCGCTTGTGGACGCCTTCGAGGATCAGATGGGCGATCGAGGCGATGTAATAGGTGATCGCCGCGACGGAGAGGCCCTCGACGGTCTGCTGCAGGCGCAGCTGCATCCGCACGCGCTC
>DAITNE010000206.1:0-4326 GCA_036834765.1 Methylocella sp. | reverse complement strand
CCCGCCTTCTCGACCTCCGCGCGGTCCCCGTCATCAATGAGAACGATACGGTCGCGACCCAAGAAATCCGCTATGGCGACAACGACCGCCTCGCCGCGCGCGTCGCGACCATGTCCAGCGCCGACCTGCTCATTCTTCTCTCCGACGTCGCGGGCCTCTATACCGCCCCGCCCGGCGAAGACCCGGGCGCCACGCTGATCCCGGTCGTCGCCCGCGTGACCGCCGAGATCGAGGCGATGGCCGGCGGCGCGGCATCGTCCCTGTCGAAGGGCGGCATGCGCACCAAGATCGAGGCGGCGAAGATCGCGACGACCGGCGGCGCGCATATGCTGATCGCGGACGGACGCGTCGCCCATCCCGTCGCGCGCCTCGGCGAGGGCGCGCCGTGCACCTGGTTCCTGACCGGCTCGACCCCCGTCACCGCGCGCAAAAAGTGGATCGCCGGCTCGCTCGAACCGCGCGGCGCGTTGCATCTTGACGCCGGCGCCGAACGCGCGATCCGCGCCGGCGCGAGCCTGCTCCCCGCCGGGGTCAAGCGGGTCGAAGGCGAATTCGTGCGGGGCGACTGCGTGCTGATGCGCAATCCCGCCGGCGCCGAAATCGGCCGCGGCCTCGTCGCCTATGACGCAAGCGAAGCGGCCCTCATCGCCGGCCGCAATTCGCAGGACATCGAAAGCCTTTTGGGCGAGCCCGGCCGCGCAACCCTGATCCACCGCGACGACATGGTCATCGCCGGGGAGCGGGTGGGGTGAGCGCCGTCGAGGCGCCCGCGTTCTGCGGACGCCAGGGTCTTGAAGGTAAACCGCAAGCTCCCCTATCCTGAAGAGCGGGCGAGGCCTGCGTCTTGAAAGGACGGGCGCGACGGAAAGGACGCACCGGTGGTGGAGGAGAACTGGACCTGGAGCCTCTCGCTCATCGCGCTGACCATCGTGTTCCACGCCGCGGCCATGGCGGCCATGGCGCTTGCGCTCGTCGATATCTACGCCCGCGTCACGCGCTGGCGGCTGCCGCTGCGACACGTCTTTGCAATCCTCATTGGCCTCATCGGCGCAGTCGGCCTTGTGCTCGCCATCCTGCACGGGATCGAGGCCGCTTTCTGGGCGGCGGCCTACTGGCGGCTCGGCGCGCTCGGCTCGTTTCAAGACGCGGTGCTCTATTCGCTCGATTCGATGACGACGCGGGGCGCATCGGGCCTCGCGCTACAGCCGCACTGGGCCCTGATGGGCGCGCTGGAGGCGGCCGACGGCATGCTGCTGTTCGGCATCAGCACGGCCTTCGTCTTCGCCGTGATGCAAGCCTATTGGCCGATACTGACGGAAGCGCATCGCACGCGATAACCGCGCCCTCAATGTTTCCGCGACGCTGACGAAAGGCCGCAAAAAGCCGCTGAAGGCGCAGGATGGTTCCTATCTCCCAGGTTTCCAACAGGAGGCCGACGCCCCATCTGCCAAAGCCACCAGCTCCCTCATCCTGAGCGGAAGGAAGCCCGAGGTTCCGTTGCGAGCGGAGCGGTTCGCGAAGCGAACGCAACGGAAGCGGGCGACTGGAGAGAGCAGGCGAAGCCTGCATCTCGAAGGACGTGGGAGCGCTCTTGGGCGTTAAGAAGCGGCGGAAAGATGAGCGCGTGACGCCCTTATCCTTCGAGACGGCTGCTATACAGCCTCCTCAAGATGAGGGCTCTGGTTCGAAGCCTCGCATTGCGTCCCCCAAGAATATTGCATAAGTCATGATTGATTGTGGCGCCTCTGAAAGACAGACGAAAGCAAAGGCGATGGACAATTTAATGCGCGTCGAGAGCGAAGCGGAGGATCTTGCCGTGATGATGGCGCGGATCGGGCGCGACGCGCGGAAAGCGGCGCATACGCTTTCGCTCGCCTCGACGGAGGCCAAGAACCACGCGTTGCGCGCCGCCGCCGCCGCCATCCGCGCCAATGCCGAAAAAATCCGCGCCGCCAATGTGCAGGACTTCGCCGCCGCCAAAGCCAAAGGCGTCGCGGGCTCGTTTCTCGACCGCCTCGACCTCGACGCCAGCCGGATCGAGGCGATGGCGAAAGGGACCGAGGAGATCGCTGCTTTGCCCGATCCCGTCGGGCGCGTGCTGGCGCGCTTCGAGCGCCCGAATGGGCTTATGATCGAGCGCGTCTCGACGCCCTTGGGCGTCATCGGCATCATCTACGAAAGCCGCCCGGCGGTGACGGCGGACGCCGGCGCGCTCTGCCTCAAGGCCGGCAACGCCGCGATCCTGCGCGGCGGTTCGGAGAGCCTGCGCACGACGCAAGCCATCCACGAATGTCTTGTCGCGGGGCTTAAAGAGGCGGGGCTTCCCGAGGCCGCAATAGCGCGCGTGCCGACCGCCGATCGCGCTGCGGTCGGGCAGATGCTGGCGGGGCTTGGCGGCTCCATCGACGTCATCGTGCCGCGCGGCGGCAAGAGCCTCGTCGCGCGCGTGCAGGCCGAGGCGCGCGTGCCCGTGTTCGCGCATCTTGAAGGCGTCGTGCATGTCTTCATCCATCGCGACGCCGATCTCGCCAAGGCCGAGCGCATCGTTAAGAACGCGAAGCTGCGCCGCACGGGCGTCTGCGGCGCGGCGGAGACGCTGCTCGTCGATCGCGCCTGCGCCGCCACGCACCTCGCGCCGCTCGTTAAAATGCTGCTTGAATCCGGCTGCGCCGTTCGCGGCGATGTTGACGTCCGGGCTGTAGACTCGCGCGTGACGCCCGCGAGCGTTGATGATTGGAGCACTGAATATCTCGATGCGATAATCGCCGTGCGTGTTGTTGACGACATCGACGAAGCGATCGACCACATCGAATTATATGGCAGTCATCATACTGACTGCATCGTGACCGAAAATGCGGATGCGGCGAAGCGCTTTCTGAACGAGGTCGATTCGGCGATCGTGATCCACAACGCCTCGACCCAATTCGCCGACGGCGGCGAATTTGGCTTCGGCGCCGAGATCGGAATCGCGACCGGACGGATGCACGCGCGGGGCCCTGTAGGCCTCGAACAGCTAACCTCTTTCAAATATCGCGTGCATGGAAACGGGCAGATTCGTCCGTGAAGGCGAAGGCGCCGCGCAAGGGTGTTTCACGTGAAACACCTACACGTGTTTCACGTGAAACATCCACCGACGCACATGAAGAAAATGCGATAACGGGCGACGTCCGCGATATTTTCATCGGTCCTCGCTCAAGCGGCTATGTAAGATTGCCGCCTCACCCGCGCGGACTGCGCGTCGGCCTCTTTGGCGGCAGTTTCAATCCGCCGCACGAGGGCCATCGGGCGGCGAGCCTTTTGGCGCTGCGCCGGTTGCGGCTCGACTGCGTCTGGTGGCTCGTCAGTCCCGGCAACCCCTTGAAAGACAAGGCTGATCTCGCGACGCTGGCGATCCGCATGCGGGCCGCGCGAAAGCTGGCGTCGCATCCGCTGATAAAAGTGAGCGGGATCGAGGAGGCGATCGGCACGACCTATAGTTTTGAGACCATCGCCTGGCTGAAACAGCGCTGCCCCGGCGTCCATTTCGTCTGGATCATGGGGGCGGACAATCTCGCCGGGCTGCACCGCTGGAAGCGCTGGCGCGATCTCGTCTCGCTTGTGCCGATCGCGGTGATCGACCGCCCCGGCTCGACGCTTAAGTCCATGTTTTCGCGTGGCGGGCGGGCGCTCGCGCCGTACCGGCTGAGCGAGAGCGCCGCCGCGACTCTCGCGAACGCGCGGCCGCCGGCCTTCGTGTTCCTGCACGGTCCGCGCTCAAGCCTCTCCTCGACCGCCCTGCGCGCGCGCCGCAGCTAGGCCGCCGGCTACGGCCCAAGGCCCCCGGCGACGTCGACAAGCGGCTGAACGGGCACCTGAATCAGCCCGCGGCGCGGATCGTCGAGATCGAGGACAAGCATGATCAGGAGGGCGATCGTGACCGACATGATGAGGTCCGGCGCCCGCCGCCGCGCGCCAAGGAAGCCGGAATTGTAGCCAGTGAATCCCATTGCGACGATCGCGACCCCGATCAGCATGAAGATGACAGCGGACGGGACGTGATAGCGCAGGTTCGTGAGCCGCCTTTCATGGACATTGGTCAGCTCGTTCAACGCGTTGGCAAAACTATAGGCGGGCAGCGACTGCGGCGCCGCCGCGCTCGCCGCGGCGGCCTCGCGCCACAGTCTCCCCTGGAGATCGAGCGAGCGGGCGATATCGTCCTGCGTCTTCGCATCGGACGCGTCGCCGAGCCCCAACCGCACCGCGGCGTAGTCGCGCAGCAGGCTAAGGATCGGCGTCTGTGTGTCCTGCGGCAGCATTCGGGCGAAATTCGCCGTGCTGCCGATCGCA
>DAITNE010000205.1:0-4336 GCA_036834765.1 Methylocella sp. | reverse complement strand
CGGAACGGGCCTCAAGCTCAGGTGCGGAGCGCGTCGCCATTTCTGCACAGCCTAGGCCGCGCGCTGCAGTGGGCAATGCCGGGCCGGCGCGAATTTTCGCCACGCGCGACTTTAGTTTTTGGTTAACGCCGCGTTGCTACCGTCTGATTCGGTCCGGGAAATCCCCGACATCGACGCGGCAATAGCGGTGAACGGCCATGAGCACGACGTTTCGCGGCAAGTCTTCTCGCAGCACATCCTCGGCAGCCTCTTTCGTTCCCAAATTCATCTCCGCCCTGGCGCTCTCCCTCGCCGGCGCGGCGGCGCTCGCGCCGGGCGGCGCCCGCGCGCGCGAGATCGTCGCTTTTCCACAGAGCTTTCGGCCCGGCATGATCGTCATCAAACAGAGCGAACGCCGGCTTTATTTCGTCAGGGGCGACGGCACGGCGATCCGCTATCCGGTGGCGATCGGCAAGAGCGGCAAGGCGTGGCAAGGCGAGACCTATGTCCAGGGCAAGTATGTCCGGCCATCGTGGTCGGCGCCCGACGTCGTCCGCGCCGATCATCCCTATCTGACCGGCGTCATTCCGGGCGGCTCGCCGCGCAATCCGATGGGCGCCGCGGCGCTGACCCTCGGGCTGTCGGAGGTCGCGATCCATGGCACGACCGAAAGCATGCGCCGATCGGTCGGCACAGCGGCATCCTACGGCTGCATCCGCATGCTGAATGAGGATGTCGTCGATCTCTACAGCCGGGTGCAGGTCGGAACGCCGGTCGTCGCCATTCCCTGAGCCGCCGCCGCGCGAAGCCACGCCGCCGATCCGCCGTTGCCCGCGCCGTTCGCCGATCACGCCTTGAGACAGGGGCTTGAACAACGTGATCGCCCGAAAGGGGGCGGAGGCGGGAACTCGCGGTCCACGCTCTTTATTTCCGCGCCGGATTGGCGTAACCAACGCAGAGGTCTTGGCGGAAGCGCCGCCGAAAGGCGGTTCCGCGCCTCCTTGAAGAGTCCTCCGATAGAGGATTTGAGGCGTGGAGTTGACGCGGCGCCGCCGCCTATGCTCGACTTGAGGCGCGCCTCCCGCATTCGCCCGCCGAGCGGGCGCGAATGCGATCGACGCGCATGCTCGTCTCTGAGGCGCCGAGATTCCCTGATGCGCCAAATCGCAGGTGGGGCAAGTCGCCGGAGGGGAAAGTCGCTTGATGGATGACTGCCTGGGGGGCGACGCGCCTTACGGCGAAGTCGAGCGGCGCCGGATTGGAACGCAGGGGTGAGGAGTAATCGGTGGAAACGAAGGCTCTCGATCAAACCGAGCTCGTCAATCAGATCATCGACGTCATCGTCAAGGAAGGCATGATCGATCGCGACAAAGTCACTTTGGATGCGACGATCGAAAGCCTTGATCTCAAATCGATCGACATCGTGATGATATTGACGGCCATCGAAGACAAATTTGACGTTTATATTCCGATGGATGGCCCATTCCACGAAGCGAAGGACATCAAGAGCCTTATCGACGCCATAGCGGCGTACATCATCAAAGAAAAATCATAATATGGCTTCAACGAGACGTGTCGTCGTCACCGGCATGGGCGCCGTGTCGGCTGCGGGCATCGGGGCCGACGCGCTGTGGCGCGCCGCGCGCGACGGGCGGTCCTGCGTCGGCGAAACGCAATTCAAACGGCCCTATCGCGGCCGCATCAAGATCTCGGCGCAGGTGCGGGGCTTCGAAGCCGCCGACCATATCGAGGCGAGCCTTTTGCCCTTCTGCGATCCCGTCACGCAGTATTTGCTGACGGCGGCCGACGAGGCCATGGCGCAGGCCGGGCTCTCGCGCGAACAGCCGCTGGGACCGCGCACGGCTTCGATCATCGGCACCGGCATCGGCGGCATACACACGATCGAGGACGGGATTTACCTCGCACTCATCGAACAGGGCCGCCCGATGCCCCTGACCGTGCCGCGCGGCATTCCGAGCACGCCGCCGTCCAACATCAGCATCCGCTATGGCGCGCAGGGACCATGTTTCGCCGTGGCCAGCGCCTGCTCCTCGGCGACGCAGGCAATCGGCATCGGCGCGCATCTCATTCGCTCCGGGCTGGTCGATCGCGCCATCGTCGGCGGCACGGAGGACACCATCACCAATTGCGTGATGCTCGCCTGGGAGGCGCTGCGGGTGCTGACGCCCGACGTCTGCCGGCCGTTCTCCAAAGGCCGCAACGGCATGATTCTCGGCGCCGGCGCGGCGGCGTTCATTCTCGAAGCCGAAGAGGTGGCGAAGGCGCGCGGCGCGCGGCCGCTGGTCGAGCTCGCGGGCTATGGCACGACGGCCGACGCCAAGGACCAGGTCCGCCCGGACGCCGCGGGAGCCGCCGCCTGCATGCGCGAGGCCCTGCGGGACGCCGGCGTCGCCGACGAGGAGATCGATTACGTCAACGCGCACGGCACCGGCACCACCGTCAACGACATCACCGAATCCGAAGCGCTCGGCATGATTTTCGGCAAGCGCCTCGCCCGGCTGCCGGTCTCGTCCACCAAGCCGATCCATGGCCACGGCCTTGGCGCCGCCGGCGCGCTCGAACTCGTCGTCACCATCGGCGCCATGCGCGAAGGCGTCGCGCCGCCGACCATCAACTGGCGCGAGCCCGATCAGAAATGCCCGGTCGACCCCGTGCCGAACGAGGCGCGGCCGATGCCGATCCGCACCGCGCTCAGCAATTCCTTCGCGTTTGGCGGCATCAACGCCAGCCTCGTCCTGCGCCGCGCCGAGGCGGCATGACGGCTGCGGAAACGGGTGCCGCCGCGCGTGACGCCGGCGCCGGCGCGTTGCTTGAGATCGCGGTCCGGACCGATGCAGACCGCGTCGCCGCCTTCGCCGCCGCGACTTGCGGGAAGGAGCCGGGCGAGGCGCCCGCCGTGCCGCTGACCTATCCCTTCTGCTGGATGACCTTGCCCGAGGTCAGGCCGCCGCTGGAGCGCATGATCGGCACCGCCGGCGTGCTGCCGATCCATGAGGCGCAAAGCTTCGATTACCAGCGCCCGCTGGCGCTCGACGCCGATTACCGCGTCGCCTTCACATTCGCGCGCACGAGCGGCCCGGAGCGGCTCACCGTCACGGCGGCGATCTCGACGCCGCGCGGCGAGAGATGCGCCACATTCGAGACGGTGCTGCGCCTCGTCCCGCTCGCGCCCGCGCCGGGGTCTGCCGATGCGTGAGGCCGCGCCCTATGCGGAGATCGTCGCGCCGGCCGACTGGCCAAAAGTCGGAGAGACCCTCCCGCGCACGGATTTCGGGCCTTTCGGGCCGGAGCATCTTACCCGCTATGCCGAGGCTTCGGGCGACGACAATCCGCTGCATCTTGACGCCGCGATCGCCGCCGCCGTCGGCCTCGCCGCTCCGCCGATCCACGGCATGCTGATGATGAGCTGTTTCGAGCCCGCCCTGCGGCGCTGGCGCGGCGATATCGTCATCGCCGGATTGTCCGGCAAATTCCTGCGGCCGATTTTCGTCGGCGCCGCCGTCAGCGTCACGGGGCGCGTCGCGCGGGCAAGCCTCTCGCCGCAGCCGGAACTTCTGCTGCGCCTGATGGCGCATGGCCCGAAAGGCGACCTCGCCATTCTCGCCGAGGCGACGGTGCGGCCCTCCCGCGCCGCGTCGCCCTGACGTGTCCGCCCGATCGATCCTCATCACCGGCGCGTCGAGCGGCATCGGCCGCGCGCTGGCGCTGGCCTACGCCGGGCCCGGCGCCCGGCTGGCGCTGACCGGGCGCGACCAGGGCCGGCTCGAATCCGTCGCCGCGATGGCGCGCGAGCAGGGCGCCGAGGTCGACGCCGGCCTGCTCGACGTGCGCGATCAGGCCGCCATGGCGCAATGGATCGGCACCGCCGACGCCCGCCGCGGCTTCGATCTCTGCATCGCCAACGCCGGGATCACCACCGGCCTCGCGCCCGGCGAGCTGCATGAGGACCCCGACGCGGTGCGCGCCATCCTGAGCATCAATCTCGTCGGCGTGCTGAATACCGTTGAGCCGCTTATCGCGCCGATGTTGGCGCGCGGCGGCGGCCAGATCGCCTTCATCGGCTCGATCGCCGGCTTGCGCGGCCTGCCCTATGCGCCGGCCTATTGCGCCACCAAGGCGGCGGTGCATGCTTATTCCGAATCGCTGCGCGGACGGTTGGAGCCCGCCGGCCTCTCAGTGAGCCTCGTTATCCCCGGCTTCGTCAAAACGCCGCTGAACGACAGCATCGAGGCCATCAAGCCGTTCGAGATCAGCGACGCGCGGGCGGCGGCGATCATCCGCCGCGGCCTCGACCGCCGCAAACCCGTGATCGCCTTTCCGTGGCAGCTCTATTTCG
>DAITNE010000204.1:0-4387 GCA_036834765.1 Methylocella sp. | reverse complement strand
ATTCCATGTCGAGCTGCTGCAGGTAGGCGGAAAAACGCGCCATGCGCTGGTCGTAGGGGATCACCGCGTGGGTCGCATAGCCCCAGAGGTTGCGGTACCAGACGCCGAGGAGCGCCATCAGCACGGGGATGTTGCGCTCCAGCGGCGCCGCCGCGAAATGCTTGTCGATATCCTCGCCGCCGCGCAAAAATTCCTCGAAATTGTCCTTGCCGATGCCGATCGCCAGCGAAAGCCCGATCGCCGACCAGATCGAGTAGCGCCCGCCGACCCAATCCCAGAAGCCGAACACGCGATTGCTCCTGATGCCGAAGGCGGCGATCTTGTCGAGCTGGGTCGACACGGCGCAGAAATGATCCGGCACAGCCGCCTCGCCGAGCTGGGACGCGACGAATTTCCGCGCAGTCGCGGCGTTGGTCATCGTCTCGATCGTCGTGAAGGTCTTCGAGCAGACGACGAAAAGCGTCGTTTCGACAGGGACGCGCCGCATCGTGTCGGCGAAATCGGCGCCGTCGACGTTGGCGACGAAATGCAGGGAGAGATGGTCGGCGATAAAGGGCGAGAGCGCCCGCCCCGCCATGGCGGGGCCGAGGTCCGAGCCGCCGATGCCGAAATTGACGATGTCGGTGAAGCGCTGGCCGTTGGCGGCGGTGATTTCGCCTTTCCGCACAGCCTCGGCGAACTCAAATATTTTGCGCAGCTCGGCGAGGACGTCCGGCATGACGTCGCGCCCGCCCGCGAACATCGGCGCGCCGGAGAGGTTGCGCAGGGCCATGTGCAGCGCCGGGCGGTGCTCGGTGACGTTGACGGGCTCGCCGGCGAAGAGGGCGGCGCGCCGCGCCTCGACATTTGCGGCGCGGGCGAGATCGATCAGGAGGCCAAGCGTCTCGTCGTCGAGGCGATGCTTGGAGAAATCGAACAGGAGATCGTCTAGCTGGACATGGAAGCGGTCAAATCGATGCGGATCGGCGGCGAACAGATCCGCGATCGTGCGCGCGCACCAGTTTTGCCGATGCGCTTCGAGCGCGGCCCAGGCCTTCGCGATTTCACTGCCCGACATGTGACGCCTCCACTCACGCGATGGGGTTATTTAGCCCATCTTATCGGCGCCACAAAGACGGACGCCGCCTTGCGCAAAGGTTCATTGCGGTCTTGATGCAGATCCGCCGGACCTTTCAGCCCGGCGGATGATTTTGGCGAGGGGCGTGCGAGCGGCGGCCGCGATCCCTTACATGTTGTAGGCGCGCTCGCCGTGGGAGGTGATGTCGAGGCCTTCCATCTCCTCGTCCTTCTTGACCCGAAGCCCGATCACGAGATCGACGAGCTTATAGAGGATGAATGAGCCGACGCCGGACCAGAGCAGGGTGAACCCTACGGTTTTCGCCTGGATGATCAGCTGCGCGATCATGTCGTAATCGCCGGGCGCGCCGGTGCCGGGCACTTTCGTGTAGTCGGTGAGGCCGACGCCGCCGAGGAACGGCGCCACCAGAATGCCGGTGCTGAGCGCGCCGACGATGCCGCCGACGCAGTGCACGCCGAAGACGTCGAGGGAGTCGTCATAGCCGAACCACTTCTTCACGTAATCGACGAAGAAGAAGCAGATCGCGCCGACCCCGAGGCCAAGCACGACCGATCCCATCGGTCCGGCGTAACCCGAGGCCGGCGTCACGGCGACAAGGCCGGCGACGGCGCCCGAGATCATGCCGAGCAGCGAAGGTTTGCCCTTTAGCGCCCACTCGACGAACATCCAAGAGAGGGTTGCGGCCGAGGTGGCGACGAAGGTGTTGACGAAGGCCAGCGCCGTCGTTCCGTTGGACTCGAGGTTCGAGCCGGCGTTGAAGCCGAACCAGCCGACCCACAGCAGCGAGGCGCCGATCATCGACATGGTCACCGAGTGAGGCGGCCCGACTTCGCGCGGGAAGCCGATGCGCTTGCCCATCACGAGGCAGCCGACGAAGCCGGCGATGCCGGCATTGATGTGCACCACGGTGCCGCCGGCGAAATCGAGGGCGCCCATCTGATTGAAGAAGCCGGCGTTCGCCGTCACCGCGTCGAGCGCGGCTTGCGCGGCGGCCTTGGTTGCGTCGTCCTTCGCAGCCGCCAGGGCTTTGGCGGCGTCGCCGATGGCGTCCGGGCCCGCCCAGTACCAGACCGCATGCGCGATCGGGAAATAGATGAACGTCACCCACAGCGTGATGAAGGTGAGCAGCGCGGAGAATTTGATGCGCTCGGCGAAGGAGCCGATGATCAGGGCCGGCGTAATGCAGGCGAAGGTCATCTGAAACGCCATATAGGCGAATTCGGGAATGACGACGCCGTTGGAGAAGGTTGCGGCGGTTGAATTGGCGTCCATCCCTTTCAGGAAGAGCCTATCAAATCCGCCGACGAAAGCGTTCAGGTTTGTGCCGAGGAACGGAAGCGAGGCGTGCGATCCTTCGGTGAACGCGAGGGAGTAGCCGTAAACGACCCAGATGATCGACACCAGAGCGACGATGGCGAAAACCTGGGAGAGCACGGCCGCCATATTCTTGGTGCGCACCAGGCCACCGTAGAAAAGGGCGAGCCCCGGGATGGACATCATCAGCACGAGAGCCGTGGAGATGAGCATCCAGGCGGTGTCGCCCTTGTTCGGAACGGGCGCCGGGGGGGCGGCTGCGGCTGCGGCGGCTGCGGTGGCGGCGGGTTCCTGCGCGGACGCGAGGCCCGCCGCGGCGCAAGCCACGAGCAGCCCGAGGCCGATCGTCCGGGCTCGGACCGGTGGTCGAAACGCAATATTCATCATGTTCTCCTGCGAATCCTAAAAAGAAGGGTCAAAGGGCGTCGGTGTCGCGTTCGCCAGTGCGAATGCGAACCGCTTGATCGAGCCCGCTGACGAAGATTTTACCGTCTCCGATCTGGCCGGTTCGCGCAGCGGCCGAGATCGCCTCCACCGTCGCCGCGACGAGTTCCGAAGGGACGGCGACTTCGACTTTCAGTTTGGGTAAGAAACTGACCGCGTATTCCGCCCCACGGTAGATCTCCGTGTGGCCTTTCTGACGTCCGTAACCTTTGACTTCCGTGACTGTCATTCCGTGCACGCCGAGGTTGGTCAGCGCGTCACGGACCTCGTCCAACTTGAACGGCTTTATGATCGCAACAACGATTTTCATGTGGATTTTCCCGTTTGCGTCTACCTGAGAGCCGCCGATTTGTCCGTGAGCCGGCCCGCCGCTAAACAGCAAGGCGCGTCATCGGCGCCAATGCATGCCACGCTTCTTAGCAAGCGTCGGGCCTTTTCAGCGCCGGAGCCGCATTTTTTGTCGCGAAGGACCGATTTGCCATGTTCCAGCTGGCGGCGGGCGGTCGCGCCGCGTCGCGGCGGGAGCGCAAAAATCGGAGTCATTACAATGGAAACGACGGATTTTCGGCGGTCAGGGCGGCGCAATTAGCGTTTTTGCGAGGTCCGCCGCACCACAAAATGACAAAATGCCTAAAAACAGGGCAGTCCTTGCGGCCGCAGGCCATGGGAGCCGAATCTCGTCCGGCTCCCCTCACGCCGGCGGCGGACGCATCAACCCTTCCTGCATGGACGAGGCGATGAGCTGGCCGTCGCGCGAAAACAGAAGACCGCGCGTCAGCCCCCGCGCGCCGCTGGAATTCGGGCTGTCCTGGACGTAGAGCAGCCATTCGTCCGCGCGAAAGGGCCGGTGGAACCACAAGGCGTGGTCGAGGCTCGCGATTTGGAGCTTGGCGTCGAACACATAATGACCGTGCCCGATCAGCGCCGTGTCGAGCAGGGTCATGTCGGAGAGATAAGCGAGCACTGCGCGGTGGATGGCCGGATCGTCGGGCAGCGGCCCCGTCGCGCGCAGCCAGACGTCCTGCACCGGCGCGCCGGGATCGTGCCGCACATAGCGGGAGGGATCGACCGGACGCGTCTCGATCGGACGATCGCTGGCGAACCAGCGCCGGATCGGCTCTGGCATGATCGCGCCGAATTCCGCCACGATTTCGGCTTCGCTCGGAAGCGTTTCGGGCAGCGGAACATCGGGCATGGCGACCGCGTGTTCGAGGCCCTGCTCGTCGATCTGGAAAGAGGCGGAGAGCGAGAAGATCGCGCGCCCGTGCTGGATCGCGTTGCAGCGCCGCGTCGTGAAGCTCTTGCCGTCGCGCAGCCGGTCGACCTCATAGACGATCGGCGCCAGCGGATCGCCGGGCAGCAGAAAATAGCCGTGCAGCGAATGCGGCGCGCGGCCCTCGACCGTGCGGGCCGAGGCGACCAGCGCCTGCGCGACCACAAGGCCGCCGAAGACGCGCTGCCAGCCGACTTCAGGGCTGCGCCCGCGGAAGATGTTCTCCTCGATCTTTTCGAGATCGAGCATGGTCAGGAGCTCAGTGACGGCGGCGGACG
>DAITNE010000203.1:0-4391 GCA_036834765.1 Methylocella sp. | reverse complement strand
CGCTCGGGCCATTCGACGCCGCCGGCGCCGCGGAAATCTGCCGCCTGGTGCTGATCAAGGCGCTGCCTGCCCTCGCCGAAGCCGACATCGAGGCCTTCGGCGGCGCGATCGAACGCATTCAGGAGATTGTCGGCGCCTACTTCGCCCCCGCGCAAGGCGGCGCTGCGCATACTAGCGCCGCGGTCGCGCAAACGCTGGCGGCGCTGCGGCGCCATGGCGCGAAGGGGACCGGACAATCCTCCTGGGGGCCGACCGGCTTCGCCTTCGCCGAGAGCGCCGTCGAAGCGCAGCGCCTTTGCGAAGCTGCACGGGGGGACGCCGCCGCTCTCGGAGTAGACATCACGATCTGCAAGGGACTAAATCACGGCGCGCTGGTAAAGGGCCACACGTCGGCGGCGCATAAATAGGAGAGAAGTGAGTGGCCAAGAATATTCTGCACATGTTCAGTCCGCTGAAGCACATGAGTCCGTTCGACGTGAACATGGCGCTCGACGCCGGCTATGATTCGGTCACGCCCTATATCTTCGTCACGCTCGAGGACGTCACCGCGCTGGTGCAGGACGCGATGTTTTCGCGCTCGCCGAAGGACGCCGTGCGCACCGCCGTGTTCATCGGCGGCAAGGACGCGGGGCTCGCCCTCGACATGATGGAGCGCTTTCGCGCGACGCTTTTGAAGCCCTTCGAGATTTCGGCCTTCGCCGATCCCGCTGGCTCGTTCACGACGGCCGCGGCGATGGTCGCCTGCGTCGAGAAGCTGCTGAAAAAGAAAAAGGACAAGAGCCTCGCCAAGACCAAGATCCTTATCTTCGGCGCAACCGGGGTCGTCGGCTACGCCGCCGCCGTCATCTCCGCGCTTGAGGGCGCCGAGGTGACTCTCGCCGGGCACGACGGGCCTGAGCGCGTGCAGGAGAAGGCCGACGACATCAAGCGGCGCTTCGGCGTCGACGTCAGGGCCATCGACACCAGCACCCTGGAAAAGAAGCTCGCCACGCTTCAGGGCGTCGAGGTGATCCTCTGCGCCGCCGCGGCCGGCGTGCAGGTCCTCCCCAAGGCGTGCCTCGCGGCGGCGAAATCCCTGCTCGTCGTCGCCGACGTCAACGCCGTGCCGCCGGCCGGCATCGAAGGCCTCGCGCTGCATGACAAGGGCGCAGAACTAGAGGGGGGCGCGCTCGGCATCGGTCCGCTCGCCATCGGCGACATCAAATACAAGACCGAAGCCGGCCTGTTCCAGCGCATGGCGGCGTCGCACAAGGCGTTGAGCCTCGATTTCCGCGACGCCTTCGTGCTGGCCCGGGAGCTTGTCTGAACTAAAGACGCCGGGGAGCGGCGCTGCCGTTCTGATCGCCGCCGCCTCTGGACGCGCTCTGGCGGCAGCCGCGCGCCGCGCCGGTTACCTGCCCCTCGTCGCCGATTTCTTCGACGATGTGGACACCGGAAGCCTCTCGGCCGCAACTTGCCGCGTCGGCGATCCGGACGCGGGATTTGACGCGAAAACCCTGATTCCCGCGCTGGAGAGGCTGGCGGAGCGGCGCGCGCCGGTCGGCCTTGTCTACGCCTCGGGTTTTGAGGATCGCGTCGAACTGCTGGACGAGATCGCGCGCCGCTGGACCCTGTTCGGCAACAAGGCGGACATCGTCCGGGGCGCGAAAAATCCGGTCCTGATCGCCGAACTCTGCCGCTCCATGCGCATTCCGCACCCTGAGATCAGCCTCGCACCGCCTCCGAACGCGGAGGGTTGGCTGGTCAAAAGCGTCGGCGGCGCGGGGGGCTCTCATGTCGCTTCGATGGGCGCGTGGCGCGCCGGCAACGAGAATATTTATTTCCAGCGCATCGCACCGGGCGAACCGGTCTCGATCCTCAGTCTTTGCGACGGGAGGGAAACGCTCGCGATCGGCTCCAGCCGGCAATGGCCGGCGCCCTCGCCGGACGAGCCGTTCCGCTTCGGCGGCTGCGTGCGCCCGGCGGGTCTGGGCGCCGACGTGGAGAGACGGCTGATCGAGGCGGCAAGGTCGCTCGCCGCGGCCGTCGGCCTAATCGGCCTCAACAGCTTCGATTTTCTGGTCGCGGGCGAGGCCTTCGTCCTGATCGAGATCAATCCGCGCCCCGGCGCGACCCTCGATATTTTCGAGAACGGCCTTCTCTTCGAGGCGCATATCAACGCCTGCCGCGGCATCTCACCCCCCGCCCCGCTCGAATTTCCGGGCGCGGCGGCCACGCAAATCGCCTATGCGCGGCGCGAGATCGCCTCCATGCCCGCGTTCGAGTGGCCGGCCTGGACGGCGGACCGGCCGCGCGCGGGGAGCGCGCTGCGCTTGTATGATCCGCTCTGTACCATTAAAGCCTGCGCTGCGGACCCTGAGCGCGCGCGCGCTCTCGTGACAGAACGGACCGCCTGTCTCTTGGACAGCATCGATCAACTGGGGGAGCGAGACATTGAGCGAGACGGCGCTGAGCATCAACACGCTGACGGGACATCTCGTTGACCGCCTCATCGCCGACGCGGCGAGACTGCGCGTTTCGGTCTCGAAGGGCGCGCGCGGCGAAACCATCATCGACGCCGGCAAGGGCGCGCGGGGCGGCATTGAGGCGGGCCTGCGCATCGCCGAAATCTGCCTCGGCGGCCTTGGCACGGTGCAGCTGAGCCCGACCGGCGGCAACCCCAAATGGCCGTTCGAGCTTTCCGTGCGCACCGATGATCCGGTCGCCGCCTGCCTCGCCAGCCAATACGCCGGCTGGGCGCTGTCGCATGGCGAGGGCAAGGGCGCCTTTTTCGCGCTCGGCTCCGGCCCGGCCCGCGCGCTCGCGCGGAAAGAGCCGCTGTTTCAGGAGCTCACCTATCGCGATCAGGCGGGACGGGCGACGCTTGTGCTCGAAGGGGACCGCGCCCCGCCGCCCGAAATCACCGACAAGGTCGCGACCGCCTGCGGCGTTGCGCCCGAAAACGTCACCTTCATTTTCGCGCCGACGCAAAGCCTCGCCGGCAGCATTCAGGTCGTCGCGCGCGTGCTCGAAGTCGCGCTGCACAAGGCGCATGAGCTGAAATTCCCGCTGGAGCGCATCGTCGACGGCCTGGGCGCCGCGCCTTTGTCGCCGCCGCATCCCAATTTCGTCCAGGCGATGGGCCGCACCAATGACGCGATCATCTATGCCGGCCTGACCCACCTCTTCGTGACGGGACCCGCCGATGACGCCAAAGCTCTAGCTGAGCAATTGCCGAGCACGAATTCGCGCGATTACGGCCGGCCTTTCGCGGAAATCTTCAAGACCTACAAGGGCGATTTCTACCAGATTGATCCGATGCTGTTCAGCCCCGCGCGGGCCATCGTCACGGCGGTCGATACGGGCGAGACCTTCCGCGCCGGAAAAATCGACGACGCGCTGCTCGACGCCAGCTTCGCTTAAGGCAGAGTCAATGGCCGCGCCGAAAATCGCCATCGCGGTCGATCTTTACGACTGGCACGCGCGCGATCTCCGGGCCGCCTTCGCCCGCGCGGGCGCGATCGCGACGCCGATTCGCCTC
Organism: Methylocella sp.; assembly: GCA_036834765.1. Classification (GTDB taxonomy): domain Bacteria; phylum Pseudomonadota; class Alphaproteobacteria; order Rhizobiales; family Beijerinckiaceae; genus Methylocapsa. The sequence continues at coordinate 871 of DAITNE010000203.1, read as the reverse complement.
GCGCAATGCGGCTTCGACACGACGCGCGCGAGCGGCCTCGTCATTCCCGGCTTTGGCGCCGAACTGCCGGACGCCGTGTTCGTGCGCGCGATCGGCTCTGGCACGTTCGAGGCCGTCACGCTGCGCCTCGACGTGCTGCATGGCCTTGCTTCTATTGGAATTCCGGTCGTCAATCCGGCCCGCGCGGTCGAAGTCTGCGTCGACAAGGCGGCGACAAGTTTCGCCCTCGCGCAAGCCGGCCTTCCCACGCCGCCAACCTGGACCGTCCAGTCGCATGAGGCGGCGCGAAAGATCGTCCGGCGCGAGGTCGCGCGCGGTCCCCTCGTCCTCAAGCCGCTATTCGGCGCGCAAGGTTTCGGGCTTAAACTCATCGCGCGGGAGGAGGATCTTCCTGCCCTCTGGGAGGTCGCGGGCGCCTATTATTTGCAGCGCTTCGTCGGGCGGGAGGGCGACGGCTTCGCCGATATGCGCTTTTTCGTCTCGGGCGGTGAGGTCATCGCGGCCATGACGCGCCACTCCGCGCACTGGATCACAAATGTCAAACTCGGCGCGCGGCCGGAATGGCTCGACCCCACCCCCGCGATGACCGATATGGCCCTGCGCGCCGCCGCCGCGGCCGGCGCTGAATTCGCCGGCATCGACATAATCTTTGACGCCGACGGCAAGCCTCTGATCCTCGAAGTCAACAGCATGCCGGGCTGGCGCGGCCTGCAGAAGGTGGCGCCGTTCTCGATCGCCGACCGCCTCGCGCGCGATTTTCTGTCGCGCATCGGGGCCGCTCCTGCAGAGGGTGCGGTCGCGTCCGTCGCCGAATCCGTGGAATGAACGCCGCCGCGAGGGCCATCGCGCAAAGCGCCATCATGGATGCCTT
>DAITNE010000202.1:0-4412 GCA_036834765.1 Methylocella sp. | reverse complement strand
GAGCCGGCCGCAATCGGAAATCGTCAGGCTCGCCGCGCGCAGCGGCGGGATTTTTCTCTTTGGCTCCGGCGATGAAAAAGATGAACACATCGCGCGCCGGGCGCTTCGGCGCGGGCGTCCCGCTGACATAGGGCAAATCCGCGGGCTGCTCGCCCTTGGCCCAGCAGAGCGCTCGATCGCGCCATTGACCGATTTCGCCTGGGGCGTAACCGGCGTTCAAGGCCGCGGAGCTTTTTTGCAGCCGCACATAAATGAAGTCCGCGGTGATGTCGCCGATCATCGGATAGGCGTCGGACTCGGCGAGGCAGATTGCGCACTCATGGCGCCGCGCCAGTGCGATGAAATCCGGGACGCAAAAGCTCTCGTGGCGGACTTCGAGAACATGCCTCAGCCTGCGCCCGCCGGATGCCTTTGGCAGGAGGCGAAGGAAAGCCTCGAAATCATCAGGCACTAATCTTTTCGTCGGCGCGAATTGCCAGACGATGGGGCCCAGTTTCCCGCCCAGATCCAGAAGCCCGCTGGACAGGAAATGGTCGATCGCCGGCCCATTCTCGGCGAGAACTTTTCGGTGCGTCGTCAGCCGATGCGCCTTGACCGCGAAGACGAAATCCCCCGGGCTTTCGTCGGCCCAGCGGCGAAAGCTCTCCGGCGTTTGCGTGCGATAGAAGGTGGCGTTGATCTCGATGGCGCTCAGCTGGCGGCTGGCGAAGCCAAGCTCCTGCGCTTGCGGCAGCCCGCGCGGATAAAAATTGTCCCGCCAGGGCGCGAAGCTCCAGCCGCCGACGCCGACTCTGATCCGTCCGGTTTTCATGCCTCTTATTCAGCTCATCGAAGCCCAGAGGAACGCCAGCGTCGCAAGACCGCCGAGAACGCTGCGGACCGCATGCAGGCCGCCCCATTTCACAATGAGCGCCCGGCTCTCCGAACTCGCGTGTTGCAGCTTGATCGCTTCGAGGCGGCGGTTGGTCGGCATGATGGCGAGAAGGGTGAAGGGCCAGTTGCAGAGCAGCGCAACGGTGCCGAGCGCCCAGCGTCAATCGCGGGACTCGTAGGCCGCGATCAAACCGAGCAGGCCGCCGGCTAGCGCCAGGGAGGCCTGCATTTTAAAGCCCCGCGCGTAAGCGGGCTTCCATTGCTGCAGGGAGCGATCGTCGAGGCCAAGGCGCGCCGGCTGCTCGGCGAAATTAATGTATATGGCGGCGCCCGTAAAAAGCGCAGCGACGATCAGCGCCGATTGCCCCGCAAGCACGTCCGCTGCTCCCCCGCCGGGCTAACGCGCTGCGCCCGAAAGCCCGGCCAACGCCGGCCCCGGGCGCATCCTGGATCGATTTGGATCAGTCAATTCCGGCGTTTCAGGTGATCTTCGAGGTAGGTCAGGGCCGTTTGTCGTTCGCCGTCCGTCGCGGCGGCCATCGACTTTTCATAGAGATCCTTGATCCACTGATCTTTCGCGGAGTCGTTTGCGGCCTCGCGGGCGAGCGTGATCCACATTAAGCCGCGCGCGCGCTGCGGCGGCAGGCCCTCCTGCCCCTGAAACATCATCTGGCCGATAAGCGCCTGCGCCTGGACGTTGCCCTTGTCCGCCGCGAGGTAGAGCCAGCGCAAGCCTTGCCGGCTGTCCTTATCGCCGCCGACGCCGTCGAGATAAAGCCGCGCCAGATTATATTGGGCGGTGGCGTCTCCGAAGGTGGTCGCCGCATAATTGAACATCAGCCGCGCGCGCTCGGGATCCGGCCGCACTTTCGTATCCGCTATGCCGTTCAGGCTATAGGTTCCGATCGCCACGAAAGCGTTCGAAACGACCGATTTATCGCGCCAGTCCGGATCATCTTCGTCATAGCCGCTGATGATCTGCGAGAAATAATCATAGGCCTTGAGGTCGTCGTGCGGCACGCCGTCGCCTGTCGCGTAGATCGTCGCGAGCTTCCATTGCGCCAGGGTCTCGCCGCCCGCCGCGGCGTATTTCAACGCTGCGATGGCGGAATCGGACGCGCCCGAGCGAAAATCCTCGAGGCCGGCGAGGAGAGCCGCGCGCGGCGTTTTGTAGGCTTTCGAGACGGATGTCTTGTCGCCAGCCGCCGCGCCGCTCGCGCCCTCAAGGGCATGGATATTCGCGGCCGGCAAGCTCACTGCCAGTCCGAACAGAGCCATGGCTCCAAAGCGTCTCAACCGCAGCAAAGACATTGGCTTCTTTCAAAGCGCAAGAGGACGCGGCTGGCGTACGCAACCGCGGATATCGCGATAACGCGCCAGAATTGAAATTGGCTCCGCCAACCGAAAAATAATTTGCTTTCGGCCGGTTCCGCATCACCCAGATGGAGGTCAATGGCTACGCGCATCGCTTTGATCCCGGCGCCGCCGGCGAGGAGGGCGCGCCGGCGGACAACCAAGCGATACCCCGCCGGCGCGGCCGACGAGGTGCGATCCGTCACCTGACGGACGACGTTCCCGCTTTTTCCCAAGGCGACCACGCTCATCAAACCGTCCTTAGTCGACAGCCAAAAATCAAACAGCCCCGGAAGAAAAAACGCCGCGCGAGGACAGCGGGCGTTGAGCGGGAGTTGCTTCGTTTGATCCACAATTACCGAGTCTAATGGGCCTGAAAAGGGCCGTTCTTCTTGCCCCGGTAAGTCGAAGTCAAGTTATCTCTGCATGTGACCGAAAAAGCACAAATCCCTGTGCCAGTTTAGGACAGAAGCGACGGGGACAAACCGGCGAAGGCTTCGTCTCCCATGGAGCGCGGATATTTCGCGTATAGGACGCACGCAGCCAGTTCCGCCAGAACAAGCCCTGCCCGTCAATCACGGTTACATTGCGGCTCCGGCGAACGCGAAGCCTCACATTTCGCGCTGGCGCGTAAGAAAGCGTGAGAACGCCGCCAGCGCGACCTCCGAGACGTGGTGCTCGATGCCTTCGGCGTCAAGCTCCGCGCAATGCGGCGGGACGCCGACGGCGATCAACAAATCGACAACGAGCCGGTGCCGGGCGCGCACGCGCGCGGCTAGCTCCTGCCCCTCGGCGGTCAGAAATACGCCCCGATAGAGCTTCGACGTCGCGAGGCCCTCCCGCTTGAGGCGGGCGATGCTCTTAATCGCGGTCGCGTGCGAAACGCCCAGCCTGCGGGCAATGTCGGTCGGGCGCGCCTCGCCGCCGCTGGTCAGAAGATCGTCGATCAATTCGACGTAATCCTCGAGCACCGCGCCAGCCTGCGCGGAGCGCGCTTTCTCGAACCGTAGCGCCTGCTCCGCCTCGGCCGGCAGTTCAACGGCGGGAGGTTCGAGCTTCGCCTGTTTCTTCGTCATCTTCGGCTCTCCCCCTCCCGGGGCCGGCGGTCTTGCGCCCTCCGCCGTCACGTTTTCCGGCTGCCATTTTTAAGGCTTCTTTTGGCGCGCGGGCGGCGTCCGCCAGAGGACGGCCGCCTGATTGTTTTAGCGCAACGAACCCGAAATGTCCCATGCGCGGCGCACTGTCCCCAGCCGATAAAGGGACCCCGGCGCCCATTCTTTCGGACTTTTCCGGTTGACCTTTTTTGTAGCCATGGCTACATCATGCAGCATCGAGATCAAGTTGGCGACGGCACCGAAATTCGCTTAGCGGACGGTGCTTTCGCTTTGCGCGACGCTGGCGCGGCGGCGTTTGAATTCAGGCTGCAATGAGGCTGCGGATGACGGATATCGCACACGCCCGCGTGGTCGGCGGCCAGGCGCATCGGATGCAAAAGGCGATACGCGAGGTGCTCGATGGGCGGCGGCGCGGCCTGCGCGCCTTCATCCCGATGGCGGGACCCGCGGTGATCGCCTCAATCGCCTATATGGACCCCGGCAATTTTGCGACCAATATCCAGGCCGGCGCGAGATATGGCTATACGCTGCTCTGGGTGGTCCTGCTCGCCAACGCCATTGCGATGCTGTTTCAGGCCCTGTCGGCGAAACTCGGCATCGTGACCGGCCGCAACCTCGCCGAAGTCTGCCGCGAGGAATGGCCGCGCCCGCTGGTCCTCGTCATGTGGATCGTCAGCGAGATCGCCGCGATGGCGACGGATCTCGCCGAGTTTCTCGGCGGCGCGATCGGGCTTTCGCTTCTCTTTGGCCTTCCCCTGGTCTGGGGCATGGTCGTCACCGCGATCGTGACCTATGGCATTTTGACCTTCGAGCGGCGCGGTTTCCGGGCGATCGAACTGATCATCGGCGCGCTCGTCGCCATGATCGGCCTCTGTTATGTCATCGAACTCTTCGTCGCCCCCGTGGACTGGGGCGCCGCCGCCTTCCACACCGTCGTGCCGCAGCTTCAGGACGCCGCGGCGGTCACCATCGCCGTCGGCATCGTCGGCGCCACCGTCATGCCGCATGCGATCTACCTGCATTCGGGCCTGACGCAGGCGCGCACCATCGCGCGCGATGACTCCGACCGGC
>DAITNE010000201.1:0-4433 GCA_036834765.1 Methylocella sp. | reverse complement strand
AATTATGGCGAAGGTTGGTGCCGCGCGGCGAAGGGGTCGTTCGCCGCTTGGTCTCCCGGTCAGGACGCGGCGCCAGCCGCAGGAGCGGGAGGACTCTCGGCCGCAGGCGCAGCCGCGCTGGCGGCGGCGTGACCGGCGAGCGCATTGCGCAACGCGAGTTCCTTGGTTTCATCGAAGGACGTCTTCAGAACGACGCCGCCAAAGTCCTGGATCTGTGCGAGGACCTTGTCCGCGGTCATCTCCTGGATAAGAACGAACAAGGCGGCGTCGCCCGGCTTGATGCTTTCGGCGAGCTGCTTCATGAATTCGTCATTAATGCCAACGTCCGTCAACGCGCCGCCGAGCGCGCCGCCCGCCGCCCCCAAGGCCGCGCCGAGAAGCGGATTGAGGAAAAGCACCCCGATCAGCAGCCCCCAGAAACTGCCGGAAACGGCGCCGGCCGCCGTCGTATTGACGATCTGGTGCAGCTTGATCTGCCCGTCGGCCGATTTCGTGGCGATGACCGCATCCCCGAGCTTGATCAAATACTCCTTCTGCAATTCGAAGAGCCGCTTGCGCACCTCTTCGGCCTTTTCCTCCGATGGGTAGACAATAACGACGAGATCGGACATAGGAATCACCCCAGTTAGCCATGTGCCGGAACAGCGCGGCAACATGCGCCGCCAGCCGTGTTTTTTCAAGCCGCCGTCGCGGCGAGTCAGGCGCTATGGGAGGACGAGCCATGGATAGCGCCATCGTTCGCGTCGCCTGCGCGCTGATCATCGTTTTTCTCGTCATTGCGGCGGCTTATTTCGCCGACGTCGTTTTCGAGCCGGTGGCTTTCGCCCTCTTTTTTATTGCTCTGGTCTGGCCGCTGCAGCAGGCTCTGCAAAAACGGATGCCGCGCGGCGCAGCGCTGATCGTCACCATCGTGACGACGATGGCGGTCGTGATCAAACTGGTCTCGATGGTCGCCTGGGGCGGCGGACAGATCGCGCAATGGGTCGCCCGCAACTTCGACCGCTTTCAGAGCCTTTATCTGTCGGCGTCGAAATGGCTCGAAGGCAATGACATCTTCGCCGGCCCGATCATTACAGAACGCTTCAACGTCGCGTGGCTGTTCAACGTGTTTCAACAGGTCGCCATCAGGGTGAACAGCCTCATCGGCTTCTCCCTTCTCGTCTTCATCTTTCTGGCGATGGGGCTTCTCGAGGTCGACGTGTTCGGGAAGAATCTGGCCTCCGTCGGAGATCGGACGAACGGCCAGAGGCTGACGGCCGCCGCCGTCAAGATCGCCAGGAAAATCCGCCAGTATATGCTCGTGCGGACGGTCGCCAGCGTCGCAACCGGCCTTATCATCTGGATCTTCGCGCATCTCGTCGGCCTCGAACTCGCAGCCGCCTGGGGCGTCATCACATTCGCGCTCAACTACATTCCCTTCATCGGACCGTTGATCGCGACGGCCCTTCCGAGCCTGTTCGCGCTTGTCCAGACAGGATCGTGGGAACTGGCCGTTTTCGTTCTCGCGAGCCTGACCATCGTCCAGTTCCTCATCGGCAGCTATTTCGAACCCCTGTTCACGGGCAAGGCCCTTTCCATTTCGTCCTTTTTCGTGGTGTTCGCGGTGTTCCTCTGGGGCTTCCTCTGGGGCCTGCCGGGAACCTTCATCGGCGTTCCGATCGCGATCGCCTTCCTCACCATATGCGAGCAGTTTCCGGGAGCCCGCTGGATCGCCGTTCTCCTGTCCGGCCGCGCGCCCGACGAGAAGCCGGGCGACGCCTGAGGGCGCCATGCGTCGCGGCAAGAACGCGTGACGCTCTGGCCGGGACGGCTTACGATAGGAATTGCGATGACTTGCCCCGAAAATTATTTCCGCGAGGTCGAAAGCTGATGGAACAGGCCGCAAACACGATCTCCCGCGATCCCATCCTCGTCGATCTGGCGCTCCAGGGCGGCGGCGCGCATGGGGCCTTCACCTGGGGCGTCCTCGATCGTCTGCTCGAGGAGCCCTGGCTCGAAATCGACGGAATATCCGGCACGTCGGCCGGCGCGATGAACGCCGCCGTGCTGGTGCACGGCTACCAGAAAGGCGGGGCGCATGGCGCGCGCGAGGCCCTTGAAACCTACTGGCGCCGGATCTCCGAGGCGGCGCGCTTCAGCCCGTTCCGGCGCGGCCCGATCGATATCCTTCTCGGCCGCTGGACGCTCGATTCATCGCCCGTCTATGTCGCCATGGATCTCATGTCGCGGCTGGTGTCGCCCTATGACCTCAACCCCAAGGGCTCCAATCCCTTGCGCGAGATTCTGGCCGAATTGATCGATTTCGAGCTGCTGGCGCGCTCGCCGATCCACCTCTTCGTCACCGCCACCAATGTGCGCACCGGCCGGGGTAAGGTTTTCAAGAACGACGCCATTACGCCGGATGTTCTGCTGGCTTCGGCCTGCCTGCCGACCATGTTCCAGGCCATCGAGATCGACGGCGAAGCCTATTGGGACGGCGGATATTCCGGCAATCCGACGCTCTCGACGCTGGTGCGCGAGTGCAAGTCGCACGACACCATCCTGATCCCGATCAACCCGATCGAGCGCGCCGGCGCGCTGCGCACGGCCCCCGAGATTTTAAACCGTCTCAATGAGGTGTCATTCAACGCCGTCGTCCTCAAGGAGCTGAAGATGATGGCGCTGCTACGAAAAGTTGCGGACCCGGGCGACGGCGAGGGCGCGCTTTGGGCAAACATGCGCATCCACCTCGTCCGGAACGACATCATGACCGAACTCGGCGCGTCCTCGAAGCTCAACGCGGAATGGGCGTTCTTCACCTATCTGCGCGACGAGGGACGAAAATCCGCGCAGGCGTTTCTGGAAGCGCACGCCCTCGATATAGGGCGCAAGTCGACCCTCGATCTCGATGTGCTCCTCGAAGGGATCTGAACGATGGGACTTCTCGGCATCCTCATCGCGCTCGGTCTCCTGATCTGGCTCGCCTACCGGGGCTGGAGCATCCTGTTGCTCGCGCCCGCCGCCGCGATCCTCGCCGCGCTCATCGCGGGCGAACCCGCGCTCGCGCACTGGACGCAGACCTTCATGCGCAGCGCGGCGCAATTCATTATGCAGTTCTTTCCGATCTTTCTGCTCGGCGCGCTGTTCGGCAAGCTCATGGAGGACAGCGGCTCGGTCGCGACCATCGCCAAATTCATGACCGAGCGGCTCGGCGCGAAGCGCGCCGTGCTGGCGGTCGTCCTCGCCGGCGCGCTCGTCACCTATGGCGGCGTCAGCCTGTTCGTCGCCTTCTTCGTCATCGCGCCGATGGCCCATGCGCTGTTCCGCACGGCGCAAATTCCACGGCGCCTGATGCCGGCGGCGATCATGCTCGGCGCCTCGACCTTCACCATGTCGGCGCTGCCCGGAACGCCGGCCATCCAGAACGCCATTCCGATGCCCTTTTTCGGCACCACGCCCTTCGCTGCGCCGGGGCTCGGCATCATCGCCTCGGCCATCATGCTGGGCTTTGGCCTCTGGTGGCTCGCCCGCGCCGAGGCGCGCGCCCACGGCCGCGGCGAGGGCTATGGCGGGGACGCCGCCGCCGTCGAGGGCGCGCCCGAACATGCGGCGGGCGATCTCACCGTGCGCGAGCGCGCAACGACGGCGGGCTCATTCGATCCGGCCGAGATCGCCCACAGCGCCGAAAGCCCGGCGGGTCCGCCGGTCGCGCTCGCCTTTTTGCCGCTGGTCGTCGTCATCAGCGTCAATCTTATTATGTCGCTGATAATATTACCGCGCCTCGACGCCTCTTATCTCGCCGAACCGGCCTGGGGCGCAACTTCGCTCTCCGCCGTCGGCGGCGTCTGGGCCGTCGTCACGGCGCTCGCCGCCGCGATCGCGGTGCTGATCGCCGTCAACTTCCGCCGCCTGCCGTCGCTGCGCGCCTCGATGGACGCCGGCGCCAACGCCTCCGTGCTGCCCGTGCTCAGCGTCGCCAGCCTCGTCGGCTTCGGCTCGGTCGTCGCAGCGCTGCCGGCTTTCGCGCTTGTGCGGGACTGGGTGCTCGGCATCGAGGGCGGCCCGCTCGTCTCGCTGGCGGTGGCGACAAATGTGCTCGCCGCATTGACGGGCTCGGCCTCGGGCGGCCTCACCATCGCGCTCGACGCGTTAGGCGGCGCCTATATGAAGATCGCCGCGGAGCGGCACATCGACCCGGGCCTGATGCATCGCGTCGCGGTGATCGGCGCCGGCACGCTGGACATGCTGCCGCACAATGGCGCGGTCGTCACCGTACTCGCCGTCTGCGGCGCCACCCATCGCGAAAGCTATCTCGACATCGTCATGGTCGGGATCGTCGGCTCGCTCGTCGCGCTCGCCGCGGTGATCGGATTGGGCACGGCGTTCGGGTCCTTCTGAGCCAAGTATCGCCGCGCAGCGCGAAGCCGCCTGCTCAGGCCGCTACAGCGTCCTTG
>DAITNE010000200.1:2189-4434 GCA_036834765.1 Methylocella sp. | reverse complement strand
CGACGATTTCGACGCGGCGATTCTTCGCCCGGCCCTCCGGCGTGTCGTTGGAGGCGATCGGCGCGTCGGCGCCCTTGCCTTCCGCGATGACCCGCTCCGGATGCGACAGGGATTGCTTCAAAAGAGCGCCGACGACCTTTGCGCGCTCGAGCGAAAGTTCAAAATTTGAGGCGAAGCGCGCATTGGAGATCGGCGTGTTGTCGGAATGCCCGACCACCTTGACGGCCGCTTCGTCGTCGAGCGCCAGCGCGATGTAGGTCATCAGCGGCTTCACCTCGTCGAGGATCGCCGATTTGCCGGGCTTGAACAAATCCCGGTCGACGATGCGGATGACGATCTGATCGGCGCTGGGGTCGACGCTCAGGGTTCCCGCCGAAATGTTCGGCGCAAGCACGGTGCGGATATGATCGAGCTGCGAGACCTGCTCCGGCGTCGGCGGCGGCGGCGCAGGCGGCGCGACCTCGACCTTCCGGCCGATCGTCACCGGCGTCGCCGGATTCAGTGCGCCGAGGGCCTCGGCGGCCGCCTCCGCCCGATGGCCGAGCGAGAGCCGCAGACCGACGAAGGCGCCAAACAGCAGAAGGCCGGCGAGCACCGCGATGGTCCAGAACGGTACGCGCAGCCGGACCGCGTGGCTCGCCAGCGGCTGGCCGCGCCAATGCGGCGACAAGCCTTGCGGGGGCACCGGGCCGGACTTCTGAAGAATCTGCCGCAGCTCGCTATTAATGGCCGCGACGGCGCCGGAGCCGGCCGCCGCGCCCTGGCGCCCGCCCTGATAGGCCAGCGCGAGACAGGCGTAAAACAATTCGAGCAGGAAATAATGCGCCCGCGGATCCCGCTCGACGCGGTCGAGCTCGTCGAAAAAACGCCGGCCGCCGTTGTTCTCGCCGAAGAAGCGCGTCATCAGGCCGAACCGTCCCGAGCCGGCGCGCTCCTCGCCCGGCAGATTGGCGAGCACTTCGTCGGCGCTCGCGCAAAGGGCGAACTTGGCGGTGTTGGCCTCGCCCGGCGGAACGCCCGCCGCCATCATCTCGCGATCGCATTTTTCGATCGCCGCCGCGATCTGCGCGACGAGGCCGGAGCCCGGCGCGCGGATGAGCGCGGCGCGCAGGCGCCCAAGCAGCAGCAGCAGCGGGGTCGCGGCCCGCATGATCGGGTTCAAGTCGGGCGCGGCGAGATCCTGGCCCTGAACCGAGGCCTTGCGCGGCGGCGCGGCGGCCGTCTCCCGCACGGCGGGATTGTGGCGCGCCTGAGGGCGCCGGCCGGCGGGATTCGGCCGGAAGACGGTGTGATCGTCGCTGAACCCCTGAACCTGCGTCATCTCGCGCGGATTTGGCGCGTCTGCGCCTTGCGCCTGCGCAGCGGGCGCCGGCGCACGCGCGGGCCGCACGGGACGGAAAATCGTCCCGTCGTCGCGCCCGTCCGGCTCCGGGGACTGATCTTTGTCGCTCATGGCGCGGTCTGTGGCCCTTATCGCTCAGGATTCTTCGGGTTTTGGCGAATCGGAGATCGTCTCTTCAAAACTTTTTTCAATATATTTTGCGGCTGAGGGGCGCCGCGGCCTCGCCGCCTCAGGCGTCCGTCATTTGGTCTTTTTGCCTTGATCGTAGCATTGGGCGAAATAGAGCATGAAGGCGTCGACGAGTCCGTCTTCGTGGCGCAAAGTCTTGGCCTGCCAGCGCGCGACATAGACATCCCACAGCCGCGCCTTGTGCGCGCCGAATAGAGCGGCGAGGCCTTTGTCCTCGCCGGCGGCGGCTTCGATCGCTTGCGGATCGAGATCCTCGACGAGCATGCGGACGGCCTGCTGCATCGCTGCGAAAGTCATGATCTGATGCGTCTTCAAATCGGTGAAGGCGCGCTCGAGCGCGCGCCGCGCATCGAGATAGCCGCTGGTGCGCGGTCCGAACATGATCTTCAGCGCGTCGGTCGCGGTCGGCGCGAATTTCAGCGGGTTATTGTCGAGAGCCTGGATCATCGTCTGGCTTGAGGCGCGCGCGAAACGCTTGGCCTTGAAGCGCGCATTCAGCAATTGCGTCAGATCCTCCACCGCCATGCGCATCAGGGCGCCGAGTTCCTCCGCGACCTTCAAGCCGTCCTGGCGGGCGAAGATATGGTCCGGAATGCCGGCGCCCTTGGCGAAGCGGCGCAGGAACTCCTCGGCGCTTGGCGCCCCTGCAGCATCCTGCACCGCCGCGCTTTGTCCGTCCCCCGCGATCTGCGGTTGTGGGTCGGCGGGAGCGGG
>DAITNE010000200.1:0-2179 GCA_036834765.1 Methylocella sp. | reverse complement strand
GCGCCAGGCGGCGCGTTGCGTTCAGGCGCGCTCCACGCGCGGGCCTCCCGCTGCTGCGGATCATCGAGGGCTCCGGCGTCGCCAGCCTGTCCCGGAGCCTGCCCGGAAAAAGGGGCGGCGACATCCTCGGCCGGAGCTTCGGGCGCGACGCTGAAACCGCGCGCGCGGACCATGGTGTGCGGGCGCGTCGCCGCCGCGCCGTCGCGCTGGCCGGCGCCGGCGGCCTCGCCGGCTGGCGCCATCGGGAGCGTTTCGCTCGCGATCGCCTGCGCGATTTCGGCGTCGAGCCGCGCCGCGTCGGTCGCTTCGATCGGCGCGAGGGCGGCGACGACCGCGGTCCCGGAGCCAACTGGTTCGCCGCCGGCCGGTGTGGGGACATCGGCCTTTGAATCCTCATCCGCTTCGATCGCCACGGCGATGACATAGCTTCCGATCGCGAGCCGATCCCCGTTGCGCAGCCGGTACGGGGCCCGGATGCGTCTTGCGCTGTCGTTCAGAAATGTGCCGTTGGTGGAGAGATCGTTCAGCCAGTAGCCGTCGTCGCGATAACGCACCTCGCAATGGCGGCCCGAAATGAAGCGCGTCGGATCGGGCAGCGACCAGTCGATCGTGGCCGAGCGGCCGATCTCGATGCCGCGCTTGTCCGTCAGCCTGACGCTCACAGGAGCCCCGTTTGGCAGGCTCTGCTCATTCTCGATCGTCAGGACCAGCGTCATTTCCAGCACCTTCACGCTTTTTCTTAAAGAGACGCCTCTTGTGGCCTCGATGCGGCTGCTCTGAAATAGACCAAATGAGCGGTCTTCGCCACACCGTCGCCTTGTTTCGGTCTCTCTCGGTGCGCGGCGGCACGCGCCGGGCACGCCGCCCGTGTCATTGTCTAAACTCTAGCCCCAACCTATGTTAGCGTCGATGTTCTACATAATCCGCGTGTTGTCGCCGCGCCATGTCTCCCGCAGGTTGCCGCCCGCGCCGCGTTCGCGGGCGCGGCGAGCCGTCGGAAGCGCCGCCGCGCCTCAGGCGGTCGGGTCGAGACATGCCTAGGTTGCGCCGGGTTCTCGCTCTCCTCTTTTGCGGCCTGCTTGCGCTGGAGGCGACGGCGGCGGCCTGCGCCGCCTCCGAGCGCCGCGTCGCGCTCGTGATCGGCAACTCGTCGTATAAATCGCCGGGTCTCGATATTCGCAACGCCCGCAACGATGCGCAGGACACCGCGAGCGCCCTGAAGGCGCTCGGCTTCGACGTTCTGCTTGAGACGGACGTCGACCTCGCCGGCGCGAGCAAGGCGATCCAGCAGTTCGCGCGCATGTCGATCGGCGCCGACGCGACCCTCTTCTATTTCGCCGGCCATGCGGTTCAATATCAGGGCCAGAACTATCTCCTCCCCGTCGATGCCGAGGTCAGGGACGAGATCAGCCTGCCGTTCGAGACAATCGCGGTCGATAATATCCGCTCGGCGCTCGACCGTTCGAACGGCATCAAGATCATGGTGCTCGACGCCTGCCGCACCAATCCAGTCTCCGAACGGCTGGCGCGGCTCGCGAGCGCGACGGCCTCGATCGATTCGGGCGAGCGCACGCGCGGGTTGCAGCGGGTCGACAAGTCGGACGGCCTCATCGTCGCTTACTCGACCTCGCCCGGCGATGTCGCGCTGGACGGCGAGGATCGCAACAGCCCCTTCACCAAGGCCTTCCTGCGCCGCCTGAACGAGCCCGGACTCGAGATCGAAACGATGTTTCGACGCATCGCCGCCGATGTCAGCGCCGCGACGGGCGGGCGCCAGCGTCCCGAAACCTATGTCTCGCTCGTCAGCGAATATCACCTGAACCAGGACGACAGCATCGCTTGGGACAAGATCAAGGGGAGCGACGACCCGGCCGTCCTCAATGATTTTATGGAGCGCTTCCCCTCGTCCTTCTACGCGATCGCGGCGCGCTATCGCCTTGAGGCGCTGCAGCGCGCGCTCGCCGCGGCCAAGGCGCAGGCGTTGCGCGAGGCCGAGATCGCGCGGCGCGAGAAGGAGCTCGCGGCTCAGGAGGAGGCCCAGCGCCTCAAGGCGCAGCAGGCCTGCGAGAGCGATGGCGCCGCCCTCGCCGCGGTCGGCCCGCGGGACGCCGACGCGCTGCGCAGGCTCGCCGCCGGCGCTTGCGACGACGTCAAGGCGGCGGCGCAAAAACGCCTCAGC
>DAITNE010000199.1:0-4449 GCA_036834765.1 Methylocella sp. | reverse complement strand
GCGAGGTCGATTCCTGGATCACCGAGGAGGGACAGAAGCAGCCGATCGCGCAGATTGCTTTTGGACGAGCGGTCACGACGCCGGAGAAGAAACCCGACGCAGACAAGGCTAAAGACAAGCCCGCCAAGGACACGGCGGCCAAGGACACGGCGGCCAAGGACAAGCCGGCGGCGGCCGACGCCAAAGCCGGCGATGTGACGACGCGGCTCGTCGTCGTCGTGCCCGTCAATGTGACGATCGCGCCCGGCATCGATGTCGTCGTCGACGCCGCCAAGCCGCATCTGACGTTTCCGTTCAAGACCTGCATTCCCGCCGCCTGTCTGGCCCAATTCGAGCTGACCGGCGACCAGCTGCAGGCGTTCCGCAATCGTTCGGAACCGGGCCAGATCATCTTCACCGATCCGAGCGGCAAGCCGGTGACAATCGCGGTCTCGTTCAAGGGACTGGACCAGGCGCTCGATTCGCTGGCGAAACAGTAAGGGCGCCGCAAATCCGCTCCGATCCTCGGTCACGATCATTGGCGTTTCGTTGATTCGACCGTCGAGGCGCATTGATGCGATCGCGTCTTATTTGTCTGATCGCGCTGTTGGTAGTGGGATTTACCGGCATGGCTCGGGCTCAGGACAAGGGCACGCTGGAGCCGCGCGAACTGCCGCCTCTCGCCCACCCCGACGATCCCGCGACGCCCGCCAAGGAATTGTTCGGACGCGAGAGCGGCCCCGCGCCGCTGGCGGCTCGTACGATCGGATTTTATTCGCGCGGCTGCCTCGCCGGGGGCCAGCCCCTGCCCGTCAACGGACCGGCCTGGCAGGTGATGCGCCTCTCGCGCAACCGCAACTGGGGCCATCCCGCCCTGATCGCCTTTCTCGAACGATTCGCGCGCAAGGTGCCGACCGTCAGCCATTGGCCCGGCATCCTCGTCGGCGACATGTCGCAGCCGCGCGGCGGCCCGATGCTCACCGGCCATGCCTCGCATCAGATCGGCCTTGACGTCGACATCTGGTTGACTCCGATGCCGGCCCGCGAGCTGACGCGCGCCGAACGCGAGGAGATGTCGGCGAACAATGTTGTGCGGTCCGATCGTCTCGACGTCGATCCATCGGTCTGGACGCAAGACCACCTCAATGTGATCAAGGCGGCGGCGCAGGATCCGCAGGTGCAGCGCATCTTCGTCAATGCGGCGATCAAGAAGGCGCTGTGCCGGGACGCCAAGGGCGATCGCTCCTGGCTGAACACCGTGCGCCCCTACTGGGGGCACGACTATCACTTCCACGTCCGGCTTGTCTGTCCGCCGGGCCAGGCCGCCTGCCGCGAACAGGATCCGGTGCCCCCGGGCGATGGCTGCGACGCCTCGCTCGACTACTGGTTCTCCGATGCGGTGCTGCATCCAAGGCCGGCGCCGGAGCGGCCCAAACCGCCGCTGACGATGGCGGAGCTTCCGGCGGAATGCAGAATGGTTCTGAACGCCAAATCCAAATAGAGGGCGGAGCGCCCTTGCGCGGCGCCGGGGTCACTCGCCCGACGGCGCACTCTCGTCGGCGAGGGGCGCATCGCTCAACTGATCCGGATTGATCCGGACGTGGTGCATCCTGGATTTATGACGCGCGCTTACGCTGCGCCCTGAAACGATCGGAGCGTCATTCCCGTCGAGAAGCGCCTTGCCGACAGGCGCAGCGGATGATGCAGGATCGGGGGCGCCGCCGGAGGCTGGGCTCGCCAACGCCGCGCCGACCACGCAAAAGCTCAAAACTGCGATCAACGGCAAAATTTGATGAAAACGCATCGCCCGCTCCAAGGCACGCCAGCCCGTTTGATAACGCCGGAGCCTGCCTAAGGTTGCCTTAAGACCGGCGCGAAAACGAAATTTCATCGATTACGCGCCGCCCTTTTTGCCGCCTCGAGGCGATCAGGCGGCGACGCACACCCCGATCGGACAGGCGACGCCCGTGCCCCCCAAGCCGCAATAGCCGTTGGGTTTTTTGGCGAGATACTGCTGGTGGTAGCCCTCGGCGTAGTAGAACACCGGGCGCTCGAGAATCTCCGTTGTGATCGCGCCAAACCCTTTTTCCGCCAGCACTTTGGCGAATGCGGCCTTGCTTGCTTCCGCGACGGCGCGCTGGGCCGCGCCGGCGACATAGATCCCGGAGCGGTATTGCGTGCCGACATCGCTGCCCTGACGCATTCCCTGGGTCGGGTCGTGACTTTCCCAGAAGATTTTCAAAAGCGCTTCATAGGAAATTTTCGCGGGGTCGAACGCGACGAGGACCACTTCATTGTGGCCGGTAAGGCCGGAGCAGACTTCCTCATAGGTCGGGTTCGGCGTCAGGCCGCCGGCGAAGCCGACCGCCGTCAAATAGACGCCCTCGAGCTGCCAGAATTTACGCTCCGCGCCCCAGAAGCAGCCGAGTCCGAACATGGCTGTCTCGATCCCGTCCGGAAATGGCGGCGTCAGGCGATGCCCGTTGACGAAATGGGTTTCGGCGGTCCGGACCGGCGCCGCGCGCCCAGGCAGCGCATTCTCGGCCGTCGGCAAAGTCAGCGGTTTCCGAAACGCAAACATACGCCGCTCCTCTCAACAGAAATACCCCGCCGCGATACGGGTCTAATTGATACAAAGCTCGATCGAAATTTCTCTGTTACCGAAATAAGCCGCCCGCTCCGCGATGGCAATAGGCTCCGCGCCCGCAATCTTCACAAGTTTAGTTAACTGGCGGTTGCCGCTGGCGACGGCGCGTCAGCGGCTGGAATAGCCGATCTTCGGCGCCGGCTTGCGCGCCAGCCAAAGCACAAGGGCTCCGAGCGCGGCGAAGCTGAGAAAGGTCGGCACGCGGCCGATCGAGGCGAGGATCTGGTCGAGCTGCGGATGCAGGTGAGGGCCGAATGCGGCGCTAAGAGCATTCATCTTCGCGGGCGCGAGCGCGGCGGCGGTCTCGCCGAGCTGCGTCACGATCAGGCGTCCCGCCGCGAATGATCGCGATCCGTCGATGGCGAGGGCGGCGACGGCCCCCGCCAGAATGAACAAGCCGGCCAATTGCAAAGCGAAGCGAATCATGAAGGCGACGTCCCCGACGCTGCGCGCCGCGATCCTTATAAATCGGCGCGGCGCTGTTTGGCTATGGCGGCGCCACTGGCCTCGGGCGAGCCCGCAAGGGGGAGTCGCCGCCGGGATCCGAGGCCTATTGAAGATGTCCGCGGAAAAGGCGAACGCATTGCCTTCGGAACCGGTGCCGCCTATAATAGCTAAACTCCCGTTATGGCTGGCTGATGAAGCCTTGTCTCATGAGACTTTTCTCGTGAGCCTCGCCCCTGCGCGGCGGGCGTCGGCGCGCCCGCAATGCTTGCGGGATTCTTAACGTTTCCAAGCGCTGGAGCATGATCCTATCCAGAAAGTTGCAGACTTTCCGGATAGGATCATGCGGTAAAACAAAAAGATTAAGAGCATGATCGATCAAATTTTGAGTCGTCATGCTCCAAGGAGAAGAAAACCATGAACAATGCGCCGCTTATGCCCAAGGCCACCGCGGTATGGCTGGTCGAAAACACCTCCCTCACCTTCGATCAGATCGCCAATTTCTGCAAACTTCACCCGCTCGAAGTGAAGGGGATCGCCGACGGCGAAGTCGCGACCGGAATCAAGGGGCATGATCCAATCACCTCCGGGCAATTGACGCGCGAGGAGATCGCGGCGGCGGAGAAGGACCCGCATCGCCAGCTTCAGCTGGCTGTCTCCAAGGTGCGGCTGCCCGAGCCGCCCCGCAAGCGCGGCGCCCGCTATACGCCGCTGTCGCGCCGCCAGGACCGGCCCAACGCCATTCTCTGGCTGGTGCGCAACCATCCCGAGCTGAAGGACGCACAGATCATGCGCCTCGCTGGCACGACCAAGACCACCTTGCAGGCGATCCGCAACCGCACGCATTGGAACTCGGCCGCGTTGACGCCGGCCGATCCCGTGACGCTTGGCCTCTGCTCGCAGATCGAACTCGATTTTGAGGTCAATCGCGCCGCCAAGGATCGGCCGCATGTGGAGGAAGACCACGGCCAGACCCTGATGCCGGCCGAGACGACGACGCGTCCGCCGCAAGAGGAGCGCAGAACCGAAGCCGAGGTTTTCGGCGTCGCGCCGGCGAAGCAGCCGGACGCCGAAGAGGACATCGATGTCCATTCCGTCTTCGCGAGCCTGAAGGGCCTTAAGGTCAAGGAGGACTAATATCCTCAGGATTGTATTTTTCTCGTATTAATTGCAATTTCGCTATTCCCGCGCGCAGGATCATGTAAAATCAGGGTCCGAATCGCCGTCGAGTGACGGCGCGAATCGGGGGGCTTCGCGCGTCCCGATCCCAGCGCGGGAGAACACTGATGAAGACCTCGGTTGTGGCGGCGATCCTTGCGGCGGCGGCGGCATGCGGGAGCGCGATCTTGGGGGCGGCGTTCCTGCTGGCCGACGACGCC
>DAITNE010000198.1:0-4456 GCA_036834765.1 Methylocella sp. | reverse complement strand
GAGGCGGCCCTCGACCGGATGGCGCGCGAGGTGGTGATCGTGCAGAAGCTGACCGAAACGGAAACGTTGAAGGCCATCGAGGCGCAGCTTCAAAAAGGCCCCCGCCGCGGCAAGGTCGAAGAGATCGACGCCGACGACGCGGAAGCGGACATCGAAGAGGCAGCCTGAGCCTCGGCCGCCGGTCCGTTTCCGACCGGCGGCTCTCCTCTTCTAGGGCTTTTCCATTCTTCAAGACGTTTCCCTGTTCATTGCGTCGGATGATCGGCTCCGCGCTTTTTTTTGCGAGCAGCGATCAACGAGATGAGTTTGGGCGCATTCGGCCGCAAAGCAGCGCTTTGATCTCGCGCGACAAGCCGCGTCGGCAGCCTATTGAATCGGCGGCCTCCCTCTCCATATCGTGTGTACGGCGTTAGCCGCGGGTCGCCTCTTTGAGGGTCCCTTTGTCGAAGGCTTTTGTGAGCTTCGCCCATGGCGCGCGGACCGAATTCCCATACACCTTTCGTGCTCGCATTCGGCGTGGTCGAGCAAAGCTTCGCAAGGACCGCGAGGTCCGCTTCCGACGGCTATCCCCCCTACAACGTCGAGCGGATCTCGGCGCAAGGCGCAGAGACCGCGCGGCTTCGGATCACCTTGGCCGTCGCCGGCTTCAGCGCCGATCAGATCGAGATCGTTCAGGAGCGGGGGCAGCTCGTCATACGCGGGCGCCGGACGGACGAACGGGAGCGCTTCCACCTGTATCGCGGCATCGCCGCGCGGCAGTTCCAGCGCATTTTCCTGCTCGCCGAGGCGATGCGGGTGGCGGGCGCGACGCTTGAGCGCGGGCTGCTTTCGGTCGAGCTGGCGCCGCCCGAGCCGGAACAGGGGTGAAGCCGAAGCCGTGACCCGCGGAAATCGAAAGGAACATGAGGATACGAAGGAGCGACTATGATGTTAGGAAGTGAAGACGGCGGAACCTTGATAATGACAAACGAACAACTCGCGAGCCTTGGCGGCGGACGCGTCGCCTATCTGAAGGCGATGCGCTCCGAGGAGGTGAACAGATTATTTCCTGCGGCGCCTGCGCTGCAGCCCGGCTTGCAGCTCTTCGCGCTTCTGGCTGCGGACGGGTCGCCGATCGCGGTCACCAATTCGCGCGACGCGGCCGTGGCGAACGCCATGCAGCAGGAACTGGAGATGATGAGCGTTCATTAGCGCCACCGGCGCGAAGCGCCCCCGAAGGCGCGAGGCGGCGCGCCTCACGGCGGGGCTTCGCCTAGTTGTCGGCGCTCGGCCTCGCCGCCGCCGTCGCCTTAGCGCGGCCCTCCCGATCGATCTGGAACTTTCGGCAAATTGCGACGTTCGACCCGCGATGCACAACTATTCGTGGAGCAGAACCAAGAACCAATGGGTCGTAGCCTTGTATTATGGCTTGTCGGCCTACCGATTCCGGTCATTATCCTTCTATACTTCCTCTGGCACTGAACCGCAAATTACATTTCCGGCTTAATAGTCGATGTGCAGGTCTTTTGTCTGCGCATCGGCGCGCTTATATCCGTTTCATGTTTCGCGATGCTTCCAGCGGATGATATTCAGCGCACTCATGCGCCCCGCGCTGGCCGCTGGAGCACTATCTGCGGCCGCCGGTTGGCCGGCGGACCGCATGGTATGATAGGATTGATCTCGTATCCGAAACCGCACATGACGCCGTCGCAGCCGGGCGCATCTTTGCTATCCTCAAAGGGGTCTGCGCTCTGTGGCGCTTTGGCGCAGGCAAATCTTCTCTCGTCCGCCCCTGCCGCGAAGGCCGAAGGAGTCCAACCTTGAGCGAACAATGGGCGTATCAGATACGCATCAATCTTGCGGACGCGTTTGCGGAAACGGCGCGGAGCGATCCCCACAATCCGGCGATAAAGCCGCTGACGGATATCCTCGCCAGGCACAATGCGATTTTGAAATGCCAGTATGACGCCTTCGCCGACTACGTCGCTCAGGCTGAAGAGCATGGCGCCGATCAATTTCCGCTCTATAAATGGACCAGGGCGACGATCGAGGATCCGGTGAAGAAGGCCAAATATATCAAATCCTTCACGCTCTATGTCGATGGCGATGAAGTCTACGCGAAGGAGAAAGCGGACGCGCTCGAATCCGACTTGCGGCCTCTCGTCGGGGGCGCGCTGATCACGCGCTTGTCCAGGCACGATACCAATCCTGCAAACAATCCGCAGGCGCCGGCGCACCTTCGCTGACGGCGCAGCGACGAATATTTCCGCAACGCCCTGCACCAGGATTGACCGCGGCGCAGGTTGGCGCGAAGCGGCGGACGTCCACTGCGGCCGTCGAAATTACCGGCTCATTTGAGACTGTTATGTGATTCGTCTATCGGCATATTTGACTTCTCTATAGAGTCGCAATATAGCGACATCGAGATGGCCGCTCTGTCCGAATCCGGCGCGCCTTCTTGGAAGGCTGTGGCGCTTTGCGCCGCGCGAGAAGCCCGTCGAACAGACAGGATTGCTGCGTTAGCTGGCTGGCGCGATTGCGCATGGCCCTTCTTCAGGGCCACGGCCGCGTCGCCGGAGGCAGGAGAGACAATGACTAAACACGCTGATTTTTTTGTTCCTTCTTTCGGAGTCGATAAATCCGGCCTCGAAGACTTGAAGAGCATCTTTCACAACCTCGAAGCTCCACAACTTTACGAAGAGGCCATTCGCCGCGGCGAGGCCACGATCGCCAAGGGCGGCGCTCTTGTCGCGAATACCGGCGCGCATACCGGGCGATCGCCGAAGGACAAGTTCATCGTCCGCGACGCCCTCACGGATCGGGCGATCTGGTGGGACAACAGCAGCGCCATCACGCCGGCGCAGTTCGACGCGCTGCATGCCGATATGCGCGCCCATGCCGCAGCGCGCGATCTGTTCGCGCAGGATCTATACGGCGGCGCCGAGCCCGCCAATCGGGTGAATGTCCGCGTCTTCACCGAATACGCCTGGCATTCGCTTTTCATTCGCAACCTTCTGATCCGGCCGTCCAAAGATGAGCTGCGGTCCTTCGTCCCCGGTCTGACGATTCTCGACCTGCCCTCGTTCGCGGCCGATCCGGCGCGGCACGGGTGCCGGTCGGAGACCGTCGTCGCCATCGACTTCACCCGCAAGATCGTGCTCATTGGCGGCACCAGCTACGCCGGCGAAATCAAGAAATCGGTGTTCAGCTATTTGAATTTCGTGCTGCCGCCGCAAGGCGTGATGCCGATGCATTGCTCGGCGAATGTCGGGCGGGATGGCGTCTCGACCCTTTTCTTCGGCCTCTCCGGCACCGGCAAGACCACGCTCTCGGCCGACGCCTCGCGCACCCTCGTCGGCGACGACGAGCATGGCTGGAGCCCGGACGGCGTCTTCAATTTCGAGGGCGGCTGCTACGCGAAGGCGATCCGGCTGTCGAAAGAGGCGGAGCCGGAAATCTTCTCGACCACCGAGCGGTTCGGCTCGATCATGGAGAACGTCGTTCTCGATCCTCTGACCCGCGCGGCGGATTTCGACGACGCCTCCAGAACCGAGAACACGCGCATCGCCTATCCGCTCGATTTCATCGCTAACGCCTCCGAGTCGGGCCGCGCCGGGCATCCGAAAAATATCGTCATGCTGACTTGCGACGCCTTCGGGGTGTTGCCGCCGATCGCAAGGCTCGACCCGGCCCAGGCGATGTTTCATTTTCTCTCGGGCTATACCGCCAAGGTGGCGGGAACCGAAAAGGGGGTCAGCGAGCCGCAAGCCACCTTCTCGACCTGCTTTGGCGCCCCCTTCATGTCGCGCCACCCGAGCGTCTATGGCAATCTTCTGCGCGACCTCGTTGCAAAGCACGGCGTCAACTGCTGGCTCGTCAACACGGGCTGGACGGGCGGCAAATATGGCGTCGGCCAGCGCATGCCGATCAAGGTGACCCGCGCGCTCCTCGCCGCGGCGCTGGACGGTTCGCTGGCGAAGGCGCCCTACCGCACGGACCCGTTCTTCGGCCTGTCAATCCCGGTGGCCGCGCCCGGCGTCCAAGCCTCGATCCTCAACCCGGTTGAGACCTGGTCGTCGCCGGAAGAGTTTGCCGAAGCCGCGGCCAATCTGGTCGAGATGTTCCGCACCAACTTCGTGAAGTTCGCGCCCCATGTCGACGCCGAAGTCATCGAAGCGCAGCCGGCCCCCGTCGCGGCGTGATCTGCGCGAGCTTTTCTAAACACAACTATAGGTAGTGCGGCGGCCACTGTGCAGCGCCGCCGCACTGTGTTCTGCAGCTCGACCGGGGGCGGTAGAAAAGCGATTTCCGAGCGTCGCCGCGACAAAAAACGCCGCCACGAAACCGTGGCGGCGTTTTTTTGAGCGTTCGCGTTGGCGGCCGGCAGGCGGCCGCGGGCGTCAGAACTTGACGAGGATATCACCGCCGAACGTCCACTGCGAGGATTTCGTGCCGACGTCGAAGGGCGTCGTATTGT
>DAITNE010000197.1:0-4467 GCA_036834765.1 Methylocella sp. | reverse complement strand
CCGCGGTTTGCATCGCCGCAACCGTCAGCTACTGGTTATGAGTCTGGACCCTAGCTCTTGCAGAAGACAGGGGCGCACCCGAAGGCATGGAAACGCATCACCACCATCACGGGATGGAGAACCGAATGATGGACCATCACATGATGCACGAGCATCACTACGACCACCGTCACCATCATCATCATATGATGACGCCCATGGATCATATGCACACGTAGATAGACTGACGAAAAAAAGCCAGGCGCGGGAAGCCTAGCTTGGCAGTTTGCCACAATCACAGTCGGTGCCCTCAGCGGGTTTCGACGCTCGCTGAGGCGCGCGTAAAGTAGTGCACACGAACCGGAGCGCTGCAAGCGGCGCGATATGCAAAGAGGGACAAAAATCGCGCCTAGCCTATCAGAACGACGCGGGCTTATTTCGTATCGGGAGCCATTTTGTCCGCTGGATGAGCGCCGCTCTGAGAACCGGTCTTGCCCTCAACCTTAGGCGTCTTCGCCGAGTCCGGCTCGCCGGCCATCCCGCCGTTGCCGGTCGCGCCCTTGTCTTTACCCATAGCGTTCGCGTCACTTCCGGCGGCCGGGGGCGGCGTGGGCTGCGCGATAGCAACGCCGCCTAACATCAGCGTTGCTATAGCCGCGATAGTTAATATCCGCTTGTTCATGGCTTCTTCCTCCCATTGATTGTTTTCTTCTTCCCCGCGAACATATGGCGGGGGGTTTAGTTCCGAGCGGTAAAGCCGTCGCGCCGCTGTGAGGGATCCGTGTCAACGTTCAGCCGCGAGCTGCGCTCCGTCGAAGTAAAACCCGCATTACCACGCCAGCGACGCGCCACACATTACGGGGAATTAATCATTTGTGTGTGGATAGACCGGTCGTAACAAGCATAACGCCGTGAATAAAGCGCAAAAGTGTGGTACTATATACGAACGATTGGATACGTGTCTAACAATGCAGAACATAGACAGTAGACGCAAATCATGTTACTATGTTCTTAGTGGGATTTGGACTACAAGTAAATGAGCGAAGACAAGGAACGCTTAAGAATCAAGCGGCGGATTCAATCAACGCGCGCGAAGACGGCGGTCTCGGATTGTCAGCGAAAGCTGCGCAGACCCGGCTCGGCCATTCGTCGATCGCCATGACGCTCGACTGCTACGGCCATTTGTTCCCCAGCGGGGATGACGGGTCGGCGCTAGCGGCGGCAGAGAGATCGTTGCTGGGTTGAAATGCAACATAGGCGCGACATAGAATGAGCAAGTTCAGTAAAATCAACCATAAACTTGGGACTGCAAATCCTTGCACCCCGGTTCGATTCCGGGCGAGGCCTCCAATGTTTTCATCCCGCCCGGTACTGCGCGTCGCTGACGTGCTCCAGCCATTCGACGACCTTGCCGTCGAGTTTTTCCTGAATGGCGATATGGGTCATCGCCGTGGTAGCCGTGGCGCCGTGCCAATGTTTCTCGCCGGGCGAAAACCAGATCACATCGCCCGGCCGGATTTCCTCGACCGGGCCGCCCTCGCGTTGCGCCCAGCCGCAGCCAGCCGTGACGATCAGGGTTTGACCCAGCGGATGGGTGTGCCACGCCGTTCGGGCGCCCGGTTCAAAGGTGACGCTCGCGCCGGCGACGCGCGACGGTTCGGGCGGCCCGAACAGGGGATCGATCCGGACCGCTCCGGTAAACCAGTCCGCCGGTCCTTTTCCGGAAGGCTGCGAACCGCTACGTTTGATTTCCAACTCTGTTCTCCTTCGCTGCCGAGCCGACCGGCCCAGGAAATGGTTCCTACGGCATTCCCACGAAGGCGCAAGCGTTGAGCGTACAGACATTCGAAGTCAGCGAAGACGAAGACGGCTTGCGGCTTGACCGCTGGTTCAAGCGCCGCGTCCCCGCGCTGTCGCTCTCGCATCTGAACAAGATCGTGCGCACCGGACAGGTGCGGGTCGATGGCGCGCGCGTCAAAACCGCGACGCGGCTGGCGCAGGGCCAGAGCGTGCGCGTGCCGCCGCTGAATCTCGAGCCGTCGCTCCACCCACGCGCGGTGCCGGAGATTTCCGAACAGGACGCGCGCGACATCCGCGATATGATCCTCTTCGAGGACAAGGATCTGATGGTCCTGAACAAGCCCTATGGCCTCGCCGTGCAGGGCGGCTCCGGCATGAAGCGCCATATCGACGGCATGCTCGCCTCGCTGCCGAATGAGCGCGGCGAGCGCCCCGTGCTGGTGCATCGCCTCGACCGCGACACCTCCGGCGTGCTGCTCGTCGCGAAGACGCGCAAGATCGCCGCCGATCTCGGCGCGATCTTCCGCTCGCGGCAGGCGAAGAAGATTTACTGGGCGCTGGTCGAGGGCGAGCCGAAGCCGGCGCAGGGCAAAATCTCGCTGTTCCTCGCCAAGGGCGAAGGCATGGGCGAGAGCAGGTCCGGGCCGCGCAGCGACGAAGACCGCGCCGCGATGGAGAAAATGCGCGTCGCCAAGCATGGCGACGAGGACGCGCAGCATTCGGTGACCTATTACGCCACCGTCGATACGTTCGCGCCGCGTCTCGCCTGGCTATCGATGAAGCCGATCACCGGCCGAACGCATCAGCTTCGCGCCCATGCGGAGGCGATCGGCCACCCGATCATCGGCGATCCGAAATATGGCCTGCGGCCGAAGAGCGATCCGCGCCGCAACGATCCCCTGCGCGCCATTCCCGAGACGGTGGAGCGCAAGCTGCATCTCCTCGCGCGCCGCCTCGTGCTGCCGCATCCGCGCGGCGGCCTGCTGGACGTGACCGCTGCCCTGCCGCCGCATATGCAGAAATCTTTTGACCTCTTCGGCTTCGACGCGAAGCAATACGACCCGATCGAGGCCGCGCCGGAGTGACGTGGGCTTATTTGTTCTCGCTCAGCCCGTAGCAGGTCTTCGGAATGCTCGGCGTGTTTAACTTGACCGGATCGCCGCATTTGTCGCAGCCGGCGAGCGCGAGGGACGCCAGCGCGAGACAAGCCAAAGCGAGGCGCAGCCGCGCTGATCCGCTCCAGAATTCCGCCGCCGTCAGATTCATGCGCCGCCCGCCAATGGTTTACTCAAGGGAAGTGTAGAACGAAGGATCGTAACAAACATCTAAATCGTGGCGATTTGCCGGAAGCCCTTCGCGCCGCCGATGACGGCGAGATCGCTCGTCGCCGCTTCGGTCACGGTGACGCGAAAGACCTGCGCCGCCGGCGGCCCGCGCCACAGAAGCCGGCACAGCGCCTCGACGGCGACCTGCGGACCGGCGAGGACGGCTTCGACATCGCCGTTTGCCCGGTTGCGCACCCAGCCGCGAAGGCCCAGCGCCTCGGCTTCAATCTGCGTCCAGGCGCGAAAGCCCGCGCCCTGCACGCGTCCGCTGACGATAGCCCGGACGATGCGCTCCGACGCGGGACCGTTTCGAGCCGGATCGCCCATGGGTCTCGTCTCCAGATCCGCCGTCACACGGCGATGTTGTCGATGAGCCGCGTCCTGCCGAGCTTCGCCGCCGCGAGAAGCCGGACCGGCCCCTCGGCGGTCGAGGCGACCGGCGCCAAGGTTTCCGCGTGTCGCGCCTCGATGTAATCGACGGTGAACCCCGCCGCCTCAACGCTGGCCCGCGCCGCTGCGACCGCCTGCTCCATGGCGGCGCCCCCGCGCAGCGCCGACGCGCAACAAACGAGCGCCGCATAAAGCGCCGGCGCCGCCTTGCGCTCTTCGGACGTGAGATAGACGTTCCGCGAGGAAAGCGCGAGGCCGTCCTTTTCCCGCACGGTCGGCGCGCCGACGATCGCAGCTTCGAAATCGAGGTCGCTGGCGATGCGCGTGATGACCTGCAGCTGCTGGAAATCCTTCTCGCCGAAGATCGCGACATCGGGCCGGCACTGGTTGAGCAGCTTGGCGACCACCGTCGCGACGCCGGAAAAATGCGTCGGCCGGAAGCGATCGTCAAGGCTAGCCGCGGCCGGCCCGCCGACCTGAAGCATGGTGGAGAAGCCTTCGCCGTACATCGCCTCGACCGGCGGCGCGAAGATGGCGTCGCCCCCGGCGGCGGAAAATAATTCGACGTCGGCGTCAAACGTACGGGGATAGGCGGAAAAATCCTCGTTCGGCGCAAACTGCGCCGGATTGACGAAGATCGACATGACGACCCGCCTGGCTTTGGCTTTCGCAAGCGTAACCAGCGAGACATGGCCGGCGTGCAGCGCGCCCTGGGTCGGCACCAAGGCGAGGCTTTTGCCGTCCCGGCGCAGGGCTCCCGCCGCTTCCCGCATGGGGTCTATTTTGTCGATCTTTTGCATGGCCTGTTCCGGGCTTGAATTATCCGGAACCGGTTACCTTTATCAAGCTTCCTGTCCCACGCCAACATGATTCGCCTCAACGAAAACTTCACCAAGCTCAAGGCCTCGTATCTTTTCGCCGACATCGCCAAGCGCGTGAAGATTGTCCGACCCGATAGCCTCGGCATCGTGCT
>DAITNE010000196.1:0-4468 GCA_036834765.1 Methylocella sp. | reverse complement strand
CCCGCCGAGAAGCTTTTCGATCTCCTCCAGCGCCAGCGGATCAATCTGTCGCCCTTTGGGGATGGATTTGGCTCGCCTGATGCCTTCGCCCGGATGGTCGAACTGACGGACAGTCTGATGATTGGCGCCTGCCATGCTGGGCTATTTCCTTACCCTTGAGCTACAAGGCCTATCCTTGATTTTGTGCTGCGCCACAATATAGGAAAGGCCGCCCCCTGAAAAGGCTGGCCAATCGGTCCAGCATCGCTGGCGGCCCGGTGGATCTCGGGTTCTGCCGATTGATCTTTACGAGGCGGCGTTGCGGTTCGCGCCGCTCAAATTGATGGCGCAACAGCAAAAGAACGCTCACAGCAAGGTTATTTGCGACGCCGAGCCTGGATCAAATCGCGGTCGGCAATCAGGCGGCCGGGCTTGACCGCTTGGGCGGAAGGCGGCGGAGAATGGCGATAACTTCATTATCGCTC
Source organism: Methylocella sp. (assembly GCA_036834765.1). Lineage (GTDB taxonomy): Bacteria > Pseudomonadota > Alphaproteobacteria > Rhizobiales > Beijerinckiaceae > Methylocapsa. The sequence goes on along the minus strand of DAITNE010000196.1, from coordinate 4,004 downwards.
ACCTGTCGGAAGTCGTCGTAGAAATAGCCGATCGCGCCAAAGATCGCTGGCGTCTCGAGACAGATCAAAGCATCGACCTCCCCGCGCAGGTCCTCGATCGTCTCTACCGGAGCAACGGGGACAGCAAGCACCAACTCTTCGGGGCCGCGTTTGCGAATTGCCCGCAAAGCGGCCTTCATTGTGGCGCCAGTGGCGATGCCATCGTCGATGACGATCGCCACTTTTCCGGCAATCTCCACCCGCGGGCGGTCCCCAATGTAGCGCTGTCGCCGGCGTTCGATCTCGGCGAGCTCCATATCGCACACCGCATCGAATTCATCGGCAGCGACGCCTGCGGCGAAGATCACGTCATTGTTGCGAATGACGATAGGCGCGGCGCCGTCGACTACCGCTCCCATCGCCAATTCGGGCTGAGTCGGCAGGCCGATCTTGCGGACCAGAACAAGGTCGATGGGGGCGCCGAGGGACGACGCAACCTCGGCGGCGACCGGCACGCCCCCGCGCGGGAGCGCGAGAACCACCGGATGCCGGCTCTTATAGACCGATAGCGCCTTGGCCAGCTGGCGGCCGGCGTCCTGTCTGTTCAAGAACAAGCTCATAATTTTCTCGCCTTCATTGGGCTCACGGCAAATCCGGCTCACATCTCCTGGCGAGGAGGCAGCGCTCGAACCATTGGCCGGCGAGTTCAATGACCGCCTCGAGCGCTCCGGGCTCTGGGAACAAATGAGTTGCGCCCGGCACGATCTCAAGCGCCTTTTCGCCTTGGAGGCGGTCGAGAGCCCATTGATTGAGTTCGATCACGCCGGCATCCTCACCACCGACGATCAGAAGCGTCGGCACCTTGACCCGATGAAGCGCGCCATTGGCGAGATCCGGGCGACCGCCGCGGGAAACCACGGCTCCGACGCGCTCTCCGAGCGACGCCGCGGCGATCAGGGCGGCGGCTGCGCCGGTGCTGGCCCCGAACAATCCGATGGGGAGGCCCTCGACGTCGGCTTCGCCTTCGACCCAGCTCACCGCATCGATCAGCCGCTGCGCGAGAAGGCGGACGTCGAAGACGTTTCTACGGTCTTCGTCTTCGCCAGGCAGCAAAAGGTCGAACAGGAGCGTGGCAATACGGCGCCGATTCAATCCGTCCGCGACCAGAACATTGCGTGGACTGAAGCGGCTGGAGCCACTGCCATGAGCGAAAATGACCAAGGCACCGGATTTGATCGGCCGACTCAACACGCCAGCCAGGCCAAGAGGCGGAATCCGCACTTCCCTCTTGCTCGCCGCGGCAAGTCTCTCGGATTTCCCAGAATTAGCGCCGGCTTGAGCGAACTGCATTTCACCGCGACCCTGCTTGAGCACAGACATTGTCGCTGGCGACCGAAAACTATTCAATGATCAGCATCAAAGACGGGTGGCGAGAGACTCGGCTCGCCCATGTCGTGACTGGCTTTCGGTTGGCTTGCTGGCGACAAGCCGCGCATGGCAGCGGTGACGTTCGGCGCCAAGCGTGGAGGCGCATCAAAAATTGATCTGTCGCAAAACTCCGCCCTTCACAAAGGATTAGAAGAGGATTAAGCGGCGAGAGAACCGGATGAGGCCAGTGATGCCCGAAATCAATTCCGACAAGGTCTGTTTCGTCATCGTCAAGGCGCGCGAGTTCGATGTGCAGGTCGAGGGCCAGGAGGCTGACGACTCCAACGCCACGGATGATAATTTTGCGAGCGTCTTCGCATCCGGAAGGGACGACAGCGTCCGCAGGGAGTTGAAGGCTTTCATCGACGCCATGGACGAAGACGAGCAATGCGAGCTGGTCGCGCTGTGCTGGGTCGGCCGCGGCGATTTCTCCCCGGATGAATGGGAGGACGCCGTCGCCGAGGCGCGAAGCCGGCGCCAGGGCTCGACCGCCGAGTATCTGATCGGCACGCCTCTGGTGTCGGACTATCTCGAAGAAGGCCTCTCGAAGTTCGATCTGTCCTGCGAGGGGTTCGAGATGGGGCGCCTGTGAGCCGGAACCGCGACTGAGGATTATTATATGCAAACGCCACTTGAAATTGCTTTCCAGAACTCCGAACCCTCGGAGGCCGTTCGCTCGGAAGTCGCGAGACTGGCCAAGCGGCTCGAAAAATTTTCTGATCGAATCACGAGCTGCAAGGTGACGGTTGTCGTGCCGCAAACGCGCCATCGGCACGGGGATTTGTTCAAGATCGATATTCGCATCGCCATGCCGGACCATAAGGACATCATCGTCAACAAGACGCACGGCGACGCGCGCGAGCATGAGCATGTGCTGGTGGCGATCAAGGACGCCTTCTCCGCGGCGCAGCGGCAGATCGAGGATTGCGCTCGCGAGATGCGTGGTCAGGTTAAGCCCCACGTGTAGGCGAGCCGTGACCGCGCGGCGAAAATCATCGCCATTTTGAGGTAGGGTTTTTCATGGTCGATATCCTCCCTTCCGAGTCTCTTCGCGCCGAGGGCGCAAACGAGACGGCCGCGGTCCTTCGCGCTTTTTGCGAGCCCTTGCCGGAGCCTGACGAGGCGGAGGATTTCGGCTCGCTCTTCGACCGGTTCGCGGATGCGAAGGTTGTTCTTCTCGGCGAGGCGACGCACGGCACGTCGCAATTCTACAGGGCGCGCGCGGCGATCACCCGGCGCCTGATCGAAAAGCACGGGTTCAACATCGTCGCCGTCGAAGCGGATTGGCCGGACGCCGCGCGGATCGATCGCCATGTTCGCCACCACGCGCACGAACCCTCGTCCGAAGAAGCCTTCGCGCGCTTCCCGACCTGGATGTGGCGCAATGTTGAAGTCCACGATTTCGTCGAATGGCTCCGCGCGCATAACGAGCCGCTGCCGGCAAAAGCGCGAACGCAGTTTCGAGGACTCGACATCTACAGCCTCGGCGCCTCGATCGCCGCCGTTCTGGCTTATCTCGATCAGGTCGATCCGGAGGAAGCCAAGGCGGCGCGCAAGCGATATGGGTGCCTCACGCCATGGCAGGATGATCCTGGCGGCTACGGGCGCGCCGCGCTTCATCTCGCCAAATCCCCTTGCGAGGATGGAGTCGTTGCGGAGCTGCGCGCGCTGCTTGAGAGAAGACTGGCCTACGTGCGCCACGATGGCGAAACCTTCTTCGACGCAACGCAGAACGCGCGGATCGTGCTGGCGGCCGAACATTACTATCGCCTGATGTATCGTAGCTCCAGGGATTCGTGGAATTTGCGCGACCGCCACATGTTCGAGACCCTCGTGCGGCTAATCGCTGCGCGTGGCGATGGCGCCAAAGCTGTGGTCTGGGCGCATAATTCGCACATCGGCAACGCCGCGGCGACAGCCATGGGCTGGCAGGGCGAGTTCAACATTGGCGAACTATGCCGTGCAGCCTTCGGGGATTCAGCGGCGCTCATCGGCTTCGGCACGGATCGTGGGACGGTCGCCGCCGCGAGCGACTGGGATGGGCCGATGGAGGTCAAGACCGTGCTTCCAGCGCGCCCTGACAGCTATGAGCGCGTCTTTCGGCAGAGCAGCGTCGAGCGGTCATTGACCGACTGGCGCGGCGCCGGCAAGCGCGAATTGCGCGATGTCCTGGCGAAACCCCGGCTCGAGCGCGCCATCGGCGTCATTTACCGTCCTGAAACTGAATTCTCGAGCCACTATTTCCAGGCTGTCCTGTCCGACCAGTTCGACGCCTATGTCTGGTTCGAACAGACGCGAGCGGTGACGCCGCTCGTCGGCGGCCGCCCGCACGGCGCGCCGGACACCTATCCGTTCGGTCTATAGACCGGCGTCCTTTTCTTTCCAGTCGGGAGCCCCGGACCTCAGCCATATCCACGAAGAAACAGGACAGGGGTTTGGAAATGTCCGACTTCACTGATCGTCGACCCCGACGCAAAGCGATGCGATTGGCCGCGGGGCTTGCCTTCCTTCGAGCGCGCAAGGCCGCCGAGATTTACTGAATGACGCGATAGCGCGGCGCGTTATTGCCCTCTTTGGTGCCGCCGGTCGAGGCGCCG
>DAITNE010000195.1:0-4496 GCA_036834765.1 Methylocella sp. | reverse complement strand
GATGGCGCTGATCATCGCGGCGCTTCTCTTCGGTCACGAGGTGAAAGGCTCGCGGCGCTGGATTTTCGGCATCCAGCCGTCAGAATTCCTCAAACCCGCCTTCGTCATACTCGCCGCCTGGGCCTTCTCGGAAGGCGGCAAAAGGAAGGACGTGCCGGGCAACCTCCTCGCCCTGCTGCTGCTTCCATTGACCGTCGTGCCGCTGATCCTGCAGCCGGATTTCGGTCAGACGCTGCTGGTCTCGGTGGTCTGGGCGGCGCTTTTCTTCATGGCCGGCCTGCACTGGTTCTGGGTCGTCGGCATTGGCGGCGCCGGATTCGGCGGCGTTCTGCTCGCCTATAAATTCGTGCCGCACGTGCGGGCGCGCATGATCAAATTTTTGGATCCCGGCGCAGGCGGCGGCATCGTCGACACCTTCCAGGTCGACACCGCGCTCGGCAGCTTCCTCTCCGGCGGATGGTTCGGCAAGGGACCCGGCGAAGGCACCGTCAAGCGCATCCTGCCCGACGCCCACACCGATTTCATCTTCGCGGTGACGGGCGAGGAATTCGGCATCACCGCCTGTCTCTTCGTCGCCGCGCTCTTCTTCTTCGTCGTCATGCGCGGCCTCGTCATGGCCTCGCGCAACGACGATCCCTTCTGCCGCTTCGCCGCCGCCGGCCTCGTCATGATGTTCGGCATCCAGAGCGCCATCAACATGGCGGTCAATCTGCATCTCATGCCTGCGAAAGGCATGACCTTGCCTTTCATCTCCTATGGCGGCTCCTCGCTCGTCTCATTGGCGATCGGCATCGGCTTTCTGATTGCGGTGACGCGCAAGCGTCCCGGATCGCGCATGTTCGCCGCCGCCGCGGCGCCGCGCGAGCGCCACGCATGAGTTCGAAGCGTCCCATCTTGCTGGCGGCTGGCGGCACCGGCGGCCATCTCTTCCCCGCCGAGGCCTTGAGCAATGCATTCGCCGCGCGGGGCTACGCAATCGAGCTTTTTACCGATGAGCGCGCCAAGAATTATGGCGCGGCCTTTCCGGCGCGGGCGATCCATATCGTGCCGTCCGCCTCGCCGAGGGGCGCGGGCCTCGTCTCGCGGGCTAGCGCGGCCCTTGCACTCGCGCGGGGAACGCTCGCCGCGCGCCGCCTCGTCAAGCAAATCCACCCCCTCGCCCTCGTCGGCTTTGGCGGCTATCCGAGCGTGCCGCCCGTGCTGGCGGCGACGCATCTTGGCGTGCCGACCGTGATCCATGAAGGCAACGCGGTGATCGGCAAGGCCAATCTCTTTCTTAGCCCCCGCGTCGACGCCATCGCCAAGGGCTTCGAGGCGTTGGGCGGCCTCAAGCCCGCCCTCGCCGCCAAGGCGCATCTCACCGGCGATCCGGTGCGGCCCATGGTGATCGAGGCGGCGAAAATCCCCTTTCCCGATTTTTCCGACGGCAAGCTGCGGCTGCTCGTCACCGGCGGCTCGCAAGGCGCGCGCGTCATGTCGGACGTCGTTCCCGCCGCGATCGAACTGCTGCCGGAAGCCGCGCGCAAGAATCTGATCGTCGTGCAGCAGGCGCGCGGTGAGGATGAGGCGCGGGTGCGTGAGGCCTACCAGCGGCTTGGCGTCGACGCCGAGGTCAAGGCGTTCTTTTCTGATCTGCCGCAACGGATCGCGGCGGCCCATCTCGTCATCGGACGCGCCGGCGCCTCGACGGTCTCCGAGCTTGGCGTCATCGGCCGCCCGGCGATTCTGGTTCCGCTGCCGCACGCGCTCGACCAGGATCAGTCGGCCAATGCGCGGCAATTCGCCTTGAGCGGGGCGGGGACCGTGATCGCGCAGAGCGCATTTTCGCCGCAATGGCTGGCCAATGCCTTGAGCGAGGCGCAAAACGATCACGCGGGCCTCGCCCGGCGCGCCGCCGCGGCGAAAAGCGCGGGAATCGCCGACGCCGCTGACAGGCTCGCCGACCTCGTGGTCCGCGTCGTCGCGGCGAAAGAGAACGCGGCAAGAGAGAAAAACCTTAAGCGATGAAGCTTCCGCAGGAATTAGGGCCCATTCATTTCATCGGCATCGGCGGCATCGGCATGTCCGGCATCGCCGAGGTGCTGCTCAATCTCGGCTACGCCGTGCAGGGCTCCGACGCCGCGGAAAACGCCAATGTCCTGCGCCTGCGCAAGAAAGGCGCGATCGTCTCCATCGGCCATCGGCCCGAAAATCTCGGCGACGCCGAAGTCGTCGTGGTCTCGACCGCAATCAAGCGCGACAATCCCGAACTCGCGCACGCCCGCGAACTAAGGCTGCCCGTCGTGCGCCGCGCCGAAATGCTCGCCGAACTGATGCGCCTGAAGCAAAGCGTCGCCATCGCGGGCACGCATGGCAAGACGACGACGACCTCGCTCGTCGCGACGCTTCTGGAGGCGGGCGGCTTCGATCCGACCGTCATCAACGGCGGCATCATCAACGCCTATGGCACCAATTCGCGCCTCGGGGCCGGCGACTGGATGGTCGTCGAGGCCGACGAGAGCGACGGCACCTTCCTGAAACTGCCCGCCGACATTGCGGTGATCACCAATATCGATCCCGAGCACCTCGACCATTTCGGCACCTTCGACGCCATCAAGAAGGCGTTCCGCGCCTTTGTCGAGAATATCCCGTTCTATGGGTTCGCCGTGATGTGTCTCGACCACCCGACGGTGCAGGAGCTGGTCGGCCAGATCGAGGACCGGCGCATCATCACCTATGGCGAAAATCCGCAGGCGGACGTGCGGCTCGTCGATATCGACCTTTCAGGCGGCATCTCCCGCTTCAGCGCCATCATCCGCGACCGCAAGACGGGCAGCCAGACCACCATCGAAAAGGTTCTGGTGCCGATGCCCGGCCATCACAACGCGCTCAACGCCACCGCCGCCATCGCCGTCGCCCATCAGCTCGGCATGACCCCGGACCAGATCCGCGGCGCGCTTGCCAGCTTCGGCGGCGTCAAGCGGCGCTTCACGCGGACCGGCGAATGGAACGGCGCCATCATCTTCGACGATTACGGCCACCATCCGGTCGAGATCGCCGCCGTCCTGCGCGCGGCCCGGGCCTCGACGAAGGGCCACGTCATCGCAATCGTGCAGCCGCACCGCTACACGCGCCTCCATACGCTGTTCAATGAATTCGCCGGCTGCTTCAACGACGCCGATACGGTGATCGTCGCCGACGTCTATGGTGCCGGCGAAGCGCCGATCGAAGGCGCCGATCGCGACCATCTCATCGCCGCGATCAAGGCGCGCGGACACCGCCAGGCGCTGGCCTTGCAGAGCCCCGCCGATCTCGCCGGCGTGATCCGCGAGCTGGCGAAGCCCGGCGATTATGTCGTCCTGCTCGGCGCCGGCAATATCACGCAATGGGCCTATGCGCTGCCGGGCGAACTCGCGGCGGGCGCCGCGTGAGGTGCACAACCGCGCCGGCGGCGTAACCCTCAAGCCCTCATCCTGAGGAGCCGCGCAGCGGCGTCTCGAAGGACGAGGGCGTGGCGGGGCGCTAGGCGCTTCAAACGGACAGCATCATGGCCTTCCCCGACATCACGCCGGCCCTGCGCGAAAAAATGCCCGATCTGCGCGGAACGCTGGCCGCCAATGCGCCGCTCGCCGTGCTCACATGGTTCAAGACGGGCGGCCCCGCGCAGGTCCTGTTCGAGCCGGCGGACGAAGCCGATCTCGCCTTGTTCCTCAAGCGTCTCGACCCCTCCCATGACATTCTCGTCCTCGGCGCCGGCTCCAATCTTCTCGTGCGCGACGGCGGCTTTCCCGGCGTCGTCATCCGCCTCGGCGCGGGTTTCGAAAACATCGCCATCGACGGCCTCAACGTGGAGGCCGGAGCCGCCGCGCGGGACATGAAAGTCGCGCTTTTCGCCGCCAAGGCCGGCGTCGGCGGGCTTTCGTTCCTGCGCGGCATACCGGGCTCGATCGGCGGCGCGCTGCGCATGAACGCCGGTGCCTATGGCGCGGAGACCAAGGATCGCCTCATCGCGTGCCGAGGCATCGACCGCGCCGGAAACATCCTCACTTTCTCCAACGCCGACATGGGCTTTTCCTACCGCCGCAGCGGGATCACTGAGGACATCATCTTCACCCATGCGCGTTTTGCAGGCGTCCCCGGCGACCGGGAAGCGCTCGCCGCCGAGATGAACGAGATCACACAGGCCCGAGGCAAGAGCCAGCCGGTCAGCGCCCGCACCGGCGGCTCGACGTTCAAGAATCCGCCTTCCGCCAAGGCCTGGGAGCTGATCGACGCCGCCGGCTGCCGCGGCCTTGCCATCGGCGACGTGCAGGTTTCGGAACTGCACTGCAATTTTTTGATCAACCGCGGCGCGGCGAGCGCCGCCGATCTCGAAGCCCTCGGCGAGACGGTGCGGGAGCGGGTGCTAGCGACGAGCGGCGTCACGCTCGAATGGGAGATTCTCAGGGTGGGTGTGGCGTGAGGGCGGCAAAAAAGCCTCTCGCGAGGAGCAGCGAAGCTTGCGTCTCAAAGCACGA
>DAITNE010000194.1:0-4535 GCA_036834765.1 Methylocella sp. | reverse complement strand
CGCCGCAGGTGCGCGAGGCCTGCGCGAAGCGCGGCGGCTTCTATCTCGGCTCGATCGGCGGCGCGGCGGCGCGCCTCGCGCAGGACTGCATCAAAAAGGTCGAGGTGCTGGAATATCCCGAACTCGGCATGGAGGCGGTCTGGCGTATCGAAGTCGAGGATTTCCCTGCCTTCATCGTCGTCGACGACAAGGGCAACGACTTTTTCAAGGAGTTGAACCTGGGATGAGGCGGGATCGCCGAACAGGATCGCTCAATATTCGATCTTCACGACCTCGATGCGCTCGATCCCCGCTGGCGTGCGCACCTCAACGATATCGCCGACCTCGGCCCTCAGAAGCGCCTTGGCGATCGGCGAAATCCAGCTGACTTCGCCAAGCTCCGAGCGCGCTTCGTCGATGCCGACGATTCGCAACCGCTTGGTCTCGTTCTGCGAACTCAGATAGTCGACGCGCGCGCCGAAAAAGACGCGTTCGCGGTTCGTCTGACGGGTCGGATCGACGACCTCGGCGATCTCCATTCGCTTGCGCAGAAAGCGCAGGCGGCGGTCGATCTCGCGCAGGCGCCGCTTGCCGTAGATGTAGTCGCCGTTCTCGGAGCGATCGCCATTGCCGGCCGCCCAGGCGACCGTCTCGACGAGCTTTGGCCGTTCGACCTGATGCAGTTCAGCGAACTCATCCTGCATCCGCCGCAGGCCTTCGGGCGTGATGTAGTTTTTGACGCCGGCCGGGAGTGCCGGAAGGTCGTCGTCCGGTTCGACGTCGTCGTCGGTTTCCTTGGTGAAGGCTTTGCTCATCGACGCCAGATAGGGGGGCGCGCAGCGCATTTCAATGGCGCGCCCCGTGGGGCGCCACTTGTCATGCGGTTCGCGTCAATGCGCGGCTGGAGCGGCCGGGGTCGCAGAGGCGCCGTCAGCCGGAGCGGCCTCAGCCGCCTTGGCGCCGAAGAAGTTGGCGAACATCCAGGGCTTGTCAGCCTCTTTCGCCGGCTTCGTAATGGAGGCCGTCACGTCGGACGAATCGGCGACCTTGGGATTGGCCGCAGCCGTTGTCGGCGCCGAGGCGGCGACTTTGGCCCGATTGATTTTCGCCGCCGCCACTTGAACCACCGGCGACATGCGGCCCTTCCTGACGGCGCCTTGCGTGATCGCGCTGTCGTCGAGGGCGACATCGACCGGGCCGCGCGACAGCGCGTCGGGCCGGCTGGCGTAGGCTGCTATCGAGGCGAAATACGGGTTCTGACCGCCGTCGGCGTAAACCGTCTGGATCGGGTGGAGGCCTTGCGCGGCGAGCTCTGCGACTTTCGCGTCGTCGCGCGATTGTTTGGCCGCGACGAGGCCGCTCACCTCTTCGTCGCGCTTCAGCTGCGGGCAGGGGCCGTTCGGATCAAAATGCGCGCCATTGGCCGGCGCGGCGTTGAATACGTAATGCTTGTTGCAGACGCCGACGACGACCTCCTGATTGGTCACCTCGAAATTGTCCGAGCCTTCCTTCAGCTGCTTCCAGAAATCGATATTGGGATCGAGCCGGTATTTGGCGAGATTTTCGGCGGTCATGCGGAACGGATAGGACTGCATCTGGACTTCGCGCTGGCCGCCCGTGAAGGCCTCCCGCACCACGGCGTAAATCTCGCCGATCTGGGGGTCGGTCATCGAGAAGCAGCCCGCCGACGAGCAGATTCCATGCACCATGATCGCGCCGCCGTCGTGGCCGAGCGCCCGGTCATAGGCGTTGGGATAGCCGACGTTGAAGGCGAGGTAATAGGCGGAGTTCGGCTTCATCTGCGCCGGCGTGATCGAATAGACGCCTTCCGGCACCTGACGGTCGCCCTCCCGCGTCTTGGGGCCGAGCTGACCCGACCAGCGGCAGACCGGATAGGTCTTCAGCAGCGCATAGCGGCCGTCGGCTTTCATCTTCCAGATTTCGAGTTCGGATTCTTTCTTGTAGGTGCGAATCAGGACCGGCGCGTTCTCCGACGTGTCCATCTTCTTCATCAGCGCGACGGTTTCGGGGGCGATCGGGTCATTGGCGTGCGCGCCGATAGAGCCGAGGCCGGTCTCTTCGCAGCCGCCGAGAAAAGCCGCCGCCGCGGCGATTAGCGCAAAGGCTCCGATGCGGAAAAAGCGATCGCTGCTGGAACTCATGGCCATCTCGCGCGTTGTACCCAATTTTGCGTCACTCGCGTGTCAACAGTCTACGAGCGATATTCTTATTTGCAAGTCGCCGCGCCCGGTGACTTTTTGCGCCCAATGGTTAAAGAAACCATCCGAACCGCGCGGAAATCGCCTCGCTGTGTCAGCCTCGCCCAAAGCGATTCCGCCCGCCGGCTGAGCATCCTTGCCCAAAGAGGCGGGAGTGAGGCGAAGCTTGCGCCGCGCTGGCGGGGAAGCAGCGCGTTTTTCGAGGGAGCCGGACGCGTCGGCGCAGGCGCGTTTGCATCGGCGGGGCGGGGTCAAAGACCGCTCTTTGAGCGAAAAAGGCCGTCCGAATCTTTGACGAATTTGGCGGCCTGTGGCGCCGCGGCCACAGGATTTTGGGCTTGATCATACATTGCCGGCGGCGATTGACCGCGGCTGGTTACAGGCTGCGGCCGATGGCGAGGAATTTGTCGGCCCGCGCGCTGCGGATTTCATCATGCGACAGGCTGACGAGACTTTCGAGCGCGCGATGGATGGCGTTGCCGAGCGCGGCGATGGCGGCGCCTGGATTGCGATGCGCGCCGCCGACGGGCTCGGGCACGATCGCGTCGATGATGCCGAATTTGAAAAGATCCTGGGCCGTGATCTTCATGGTCGTCGCCGCGTCTTCGGCTTTGGCGGCGTCACGCCAGAGAATGGAGGCCGAGGCTTCGGGGGAGGCGACTGTGTAGATCGCGTGCTCCAGCATCAGGACCCGGTTGCAGCTGGCGATGGCGATGGCGCCGCCCGAGCCGCCCTCGCCGACGATCGCCGCTATGTTCGGCACCCCGAGAGACAGCGAGGCGTCCGTCGCCCGCGCGATGGCCTCGGCCTGGCCGCGCTCCTCGGCGTCGACGCCGGGAAAGGCCCCAGGCGTATCGACAAGCGAGATGACGGGCAGGTTGAAACGATCGGCGAGCTGCATCACGCGCACCGCCTTGCGGTAGCCTTCCGGCCGCGCCATCCCGAAATTATGCTTGATGCGCGCGGCGGTGTCGGTGCCTTTTTCCTGGCCGATGACGCAGACGGAATAGCCGCGAAACCAGCCGAAGCCGCAGATGATCGCGGCGTCCTCGCCGAACTGGCGGTCGCCCGACAGCGGCGTGAAATCGGTCAGGAGGCCTTTCACATAGTCGATGAAATGCGGCCGCTGCGGATGCCGCGCGACCTGCGTTTTCTGCCACGGCGTCAGGCTGGCGTAGAGATCGGCCAGCGCCTTTTCCGATTTGCCCTCGAGACGCGCCAGTTCATCGCCGATGGATACGGCGTCGCCATTCGCCACGAGCGAGCGCAATTCCTGCACCTTCGCTTCGAGTTCGGCGACGGGCTTTTCAAAATCGAGATAGCTACGTATCGGCGCTGCCATGGGGACGCATGTTTCACTGTGGAGTCGGAAGGCATGGTCAAGCGATCATGCGCCGGGGAGGGCGGAAACTGGCCAGTTTGCCCCGCGAAGTCAAGAAATGGGAGAAGACGCCGGCGCATCAAGGCATTGCGGCGTCGAGATGGCGGGCCAATTTGGTTTAGAGACATCGCGATATTGGCGATTGCCGGGCGCGCGCCGTCGGGTCAGACCGCCCGGTCCGCCGCTGGCGTCGCAAAGCGCGGAAAAAGGCTGCGCCAGCGCGCTTTGGCCCAGAGGCGGAATCCGTCCATGTAAAGATAGAGCACCGGCGTCGTGTAGAGCGTCAGCATCTGGCTGACGACCAATCCGCCGACGATCGCTATGCCGAGCGGGCGCCTTATCTCGCCGCCCTCGCCGAAGCTGAGGGCGAGGGGAATGGCGCCGAGGATCGCGGCGAAGGTCGTCATCATGATCGGGCGGAAGCGCAGCATGCAGGCCTGAAAAATCGCCTCGCGCGGCGAAAGGCCCTGCGTTCGCTCCGCCTCCAGCGCGAAGTCGATCATCATGATCGCGTTCTTCTTGACGATGCCGATCAGCAGAATGATGCCGATCGCGGCGATAATGGTGAACTCGACGCCGGACAGTTTCAAGGCGATCAGCGCGCCGACGCTGGCCGACGGCAGGGTCGAGAGGATCGTCAGCGGATGGATGTAGCTCTCGTAGAGAATGCCGAGCACGATGTAGACGGCGAGCAGCGCCGCGCCGAACAGCAGCGGCAGCGTCGCCTGCGACTGCTGGAAGGTCGCGGCGGTGCCGGCGAAGACGCCGCGCACGGTCGCCGGCATGCGGATCGTCGCCACGACGTCGGCGATCTCCCTCTGCGCTTCGCTCAGCGCGTGGCCGGGCGCGAGGTTGAAGGAAATGGTCGCCGCAGCGAACAGGCCCTGGTGATTGACGCCGAGCGGCGTCTGGCCGCGGCTGAAGGTGGCCACCGCCGACAGCGGCACCATCGTCTC
>DAITNE010000193.1:0-4542 GCA_036834765.1 Methylocella sp. | reverse complement strand
GCCGCGGTCTCGGCGGAGGGTAGCACGGTCTGGGTCTTGATCCGCCGTTTGAACTCCTCGTGCAATCGTTCGATCGCATTCGAGGTTCGAATCGATTTCCATTGGCTCTTTGGAAGCGGGTGAAGGTGAACAGCTCTATCGTACATTAATTGTACGATGTATCATCCATCCTTGCACAAGCGTATTTGGAAACAGTAATCGATTTTCATCGATTTATACTATTTTTATGCTCAGTCGAATTTCGACTAATATACATCTTGTAAACAGCAATGAGATAGTCATGACTAATAACGAGGTGTCACAGCGCACATCTTACTGCAGCTCAACCAGCAGCCCGTCTCGCAGGGTGACGCGGCGGTCCATGCGGCCCGCAAGCTCCATGTTGTGCGTCGCGATCAAGGTGGCGAGCCCCGTCGCCCGCACGATGGCGTCGAGCGCCTCAAAGACGTGATTGGCGGTCTTGGAATCGAGATTCCCCGTCGGTTCGTCCGCCAGCAAAAGGCCGGGGCCGTTTGCCACCGCGCGTGCGATGGCGACGCGCTGCTGCTCGCCGCCGGAGAGTTCGGCGGGCCTGTGCTGCGCCCGCGCGGCAAGCCCGAGATAATCGAGGAGCTGGGCCGCCCGCTCCCGCGATTCTTTACGCGAATGACCGGCGATCATCTGCGGCAGCATGACGTTTTCGAGCGCCGAGAATTCGGGCAGCAGATGATGAAACTGATAGACGAATCCGATCTCGCCGCGGCGCAACGCCGTGCGCGCCTCGTCCGCCATGCCGACGGTCGGCACGCCGGCGACATAGACCTCCCCGCCATCCGGTCGCTCAAGCAGGCCGGCGATGTGGAGCAAGGTCGACTTCCCCGCGCCGGAGGGCGCGATCAGCGCCACGGACTGGCCGGCCCAGAGGCCAAAGTCGGCGCCGCGCAGAATGTCGAGCGGCGCGCCCGCCTGTTCGTAGCGGCGTTCGACCTTCTCAAGATAAAGCGCCGGCGGCGTTGTCATGGCTATTCGTAACGCAGCGCTTCGACCGGATCGAGCTTCGCGGCGCGCCAGGAGGGATAGATCGTTGCGAGGACCGAGAGCGTCAGCGTCATGGCGACGACCAACACCACGTCGATCGGATCGACCGAGGACGGCACTTGCGACAGGAAGTAGATCTCGGCCGGAAACAGATTGGCGTTGAGGAGCCATTTCAGAAACTGGCGAATGCCCTCGACATTGCTGGCCAGCAAGAGGCCGAGAATTAAGCCGGCGAACGTCCCGACGACGCCGATCGAGGCGCCCGTGATGAGGAAGATGCGCATGACGCCGCCGCGTGTTGCGCCCATTGTGCGCAGCACGGCGATGTCGTGGCTCTTGTCCTTGACCAGCATGATGAGGCCCGAGATGATGTTCAGCGCGGCGACGAGAACGATCAAGGTCAGGATGATGAACATGACGTTGCGCTCGACGTTCAGCGCGTCGAAAACCGTTCTGTTGCGTTCGCGCCAGTCGGTCATGATCATCGGCCGCGTCACCGCCGAATCGATGGCGCTGCGCACCGAATCGAGGTTCTCGGGCCGGTCGAGGAAGACCTCGATGACGCTCGCCTCATTGTCCTTGCTGAAGAAGCCCTGCGCCTCCGGCAGAGGCATGTAGACGAAGAGATTGTCGAATTCCGCCATGCCCATCTGGAAAATCGCCGTGACCGGATAGACCTTGCTGCGCGGCGCGACGCCGAAGGGGGTCTGCGGGCCGTTGGCGATGAGAACCTTGATCTTGTCGCCGAGACGCAGGCCCAGATTCTCGGCGATCCTTTGGCCGATCGCGACGCCGCCGGCCTTATCGAAACCATCTAGCGTACCCTGCCGCACGTTCCCCGCGATGCCAGGCAGCCGCTTGATGTCGGCTTCCCGGACTCCGCGCACGAGCGCGAAGGCCATGCTGGTCGTCGAGATCGCGGCGGGCCCTTCGATCATCGGAATGGCGAGAGCGACGCCGGGGACGCCGGAGACTTCGCGCGAGACGTCGTCGTAATCGGTCAGCGGCGTATCCACCGCCTGCAGGAAGATGTGGCCATTGACGCCGACGATCTTGGCGAGCAGGTCCTTGTGAAAGCCGTTCATCACGGCCATGACGACGATGAGGGTCGCGACGCCGAGCACAATCCCGATGAAGGAGAAACCGGCGATGACCGAGACGAAGCCGGTCGAGCGGCGCGCGCGCAGATAGCGCAGCGCGATCATCCATTCGAACGCCGCGAAAGGCCGCGCGCCGCGTGACGAGGTTTGCGAGTCGGCTGGATTTTGCGTCATGCGGCCGTCAGGCGTTTCAGCGCCTCATCGACGCTTAGCTGCTCGCGCGCGCCGGTCCCGCGCACCTTCACTTCGACCGTGCCCCCCGCCAGCCCTTTGGGGCCGACGATGACCTGATATGGCAGGCCGATCAGATCGAGCTTGGCGAATTTCGCTCCCGGCCGCTCATCGGTGTCGTCATAGAGCACGTCGGCCCCCGCCTTTTCGAGCGCTTTGTACATTGTTTCGCAGGCGGCGTCGGTCGCCGCGTCGCCGACCTTGAGATTGGCGAGGCCGACCTTGAACGGTGCGACCGCTTCAGGCCAGATAATGCCCGCCTCATCGTGATTGGCCTCGATCAACGCGCCGACCAGCCGCGAGACGCCGACGCCATAGGAGCCGCCCTGAAACGGCCGTTCGACTCCGTCTGGTCCCGTAACCATGGCATTCATCGGCTTTGAATATTTGTCGCCGAAGAAGAACACCTGGCCGACCTCGATGCCGCGCGTATGGATGCGCCTGTCTTCCGGCGTCTCGCGCGCGAAACGCGCCTCGTCATGGACGTCTTCGGTCGCGGCGTAAAGGCTCGTCCATTGCTTCACGATGGGCGCGAGATCGCCGTCATAATCGATGTTTTCATCCGGAATGGGCAAGTCGAGCACCCCGGCGTCGCAAAAAACCGCCGATTCGCCGGTCTCGGCGAGAATGATGAATTCATGGCTCTGGTCGCCGCCGATCGGTCCCGTCTCCGCGCGCATCGGCACGACGCGCAGCCCCATGCGCGCGAAAATGCGCAGGTAAGACGCGAACATGCGATTGTAGGTGAGCCGCGCCGCGGCCTCGTCGACATCGAAGGAATAGGCGTCCTTCATCAGGAACTCCCGACCGCGCATGACACCGAAGCGCGGCCTTTGCTCATCGCGAAACTTCCACTGAATGTGATAGAGGATTTTGGGCAATTCGCGATAGGAGCGGATATAGGCGCGAAAGATCGCCGTAATCATGTCCTCATTGGTCGGCCCATAGAGCAGTTCGCGCTCGTGCCGGTCCTTGATGCGCAGCATTTCGGGGCCATACGCCTCATATCGGCCCGTTTCGCGCCAAAGGTCGGCCAATTGCAGCGTCGGCATCAAAAGTTCGATGGCGCCGGCGCGGTCCATTTCCTCGCGCACGATCTGACTGACTTTCTGCAGCACGCGCAGGCCAAGCGGCAGCCAGCTATAGATGCCCGCCGCCTCCTGCCGGATCATGCCGGCGCGCAGCATCAGGCGGTGCGAGACGATTTCGGCTTCCTTTGGCGTTTCGCGCAGGATCGGCAGGAAATAACGGGACAGGCGCATAAGTTAGACGATCTATCTTGAGTGGCGAACGGAAGATGAGGTTTAGGACGCAAGCGGCGAAAACGCAAAGGCGCAAACGCTTAAGCTGCGAGCGGCCGTAGCGCGCGGCCCTGCGGACGGGTAATGTGAACGCCGTGGCGCCGTTCGCGCTCTCCCCGGAGCCCTCACGGTGAGGGGATCGCGCAGCGATCGTCTCGAACCAGGAGGGCGCTTACGCGCCTTCTGGATCAATCCTTTGAGAGGCCGCTGCGCGGCTCCTCAGGTTGAGGAAAGCGTTTCTGGCCATGCGGACGCTGATCGTCGTCGCCCATCCGCTGGCGGAGAGCTTCACCCACGCCGCCGCCGAACGCGTGAAAGCGACGCTGGAGCGGCGCGGCCTTGAGGTCGATCTGATCGATCTTTACGCCGATAATTTCGATCCGCGCCTCAACGCAGCCGAGCGCCGGGCCTATTTCGAGCCGCCGCATGATTCAAGCGCGGTCGCCGATTACGCGGCGCGGCTACGCGGGGCGCAGAAACTCGTCTTTGTCTTTCCGCAATGGTGGTTCGGGCCGCCCGCGATTCTGAAAGGATTCCTCGACCGCGTGTTGGCGCCCGGCGTCGCCTTCGAGCATCGACCTGGCGGCGGATTGACGCCGCTTCTCAGCGGCATAGACGCGCTCTGGGTCGTGAGCTCAACCGGCGCGCCCTGGTGGGTCGCCCGCCTTTACATGGGCGATCCGGTTCGCCGCCTGATCGCGCGTGGCGTCAAGCCATGGATCAGCCCAAGGGCGAAATTCCGCATGCTGACCCTGCACGACATGGATCATTTCACGCCGGCGAAGGGCGAGGCCTTTCTCGACCGGCTGGAGCAGGCGTTCAAGTTGTTTTGAACTACTCCACCGTCACGCTCTTCGCCAGATTGCGCGGCTGGTCGGCGTCCTTCCCCATCA
>DAITNE010000192.1:0-4563 GCA_036834765.1 Methylocella sp. | reverse complement strand
CGCACCTTGACTCCAAAGCCGAGCGGAAGCGGCATAAAGACCGTCAAATGAGAGCGCCCGGCGTCGAGTTCATCGCCGAGAACGGCGGAGGGATGGGTGGGAGGCCGAGGGAAGAAGGGGAGTTAATCATGGTCGAGATAGTGCTGGTCGTGCGCAAGCCCGGCGGCAGCGAAGAGGTAGATTACTGGTTAAAATTCAATGTTCCGCAGGTACCATGCGTCGGCGATTACATTTCTATTCAGCGGCCGGATAAGCCGCCGCCTTATGGCGAGGACATGATCGTTCGCCATGTTTGGTGGCGGCTTTCGCACCCAGAGACCGAGGCTATACTCAGAGAGAATTGATAGGAAAAGCCGACGAAGTATTCGTTGAATGCGATCCTGCGATCGGACCCTATTCAAGTGACCAGTGGCGGCGGTCATTGGAAAACCGCGATCCTCCGAATTTCGATGTAAGGCGCGTAACCCTCGGACCTCGTGGATGATGCGGCTAGGGAGCACTACAGCGCCGATTTGCGCGTCCGCCTCATTTCTTCACCACGCGCAGTCGGCGGCTGCCCTCTGTCGGCAGATCTGGCGGCCTCGGCGGCCAATCAGGCTCCAAAATCGCCTATTAGTGGCCAATGCGCCAATCGGATTGTGCGTTATCACACGTAAAAATTGGCGCTCCGCACGGCAAATTGAGCCCGCTCTGCCTCGCTGACATCTCAGGTAGGCTGATTTGAGCGGTAACAGTCAGGCGAGCGGCGCACACTCCCCCCAAGAGCGCGCCCATCGTTAAGTAGGGCGCGGTCTGAACCTACCTCAGCCGCGCCCGGTCCGCGGCGTCAGCTGATCCTGCCCGACCCGCCGGTCTCATCGCAGACAAGCGCTTGAGGCGTGCGATTGCGCGAAGCCTGCCTCCAGTGCCCGGCGGGTATAGGACGGTTGAACGGCGCCAGCAGCGGACCAAAAGGGGGATTTCAATTTGGGCGGACCGGCTTACGCTCCGCGCCGAAGAGGCGCGGGGCCCGTCTCACCGCCCAGGTCGGCGCAGCTCGGCGCTTTCCTGACCATCGCCGGGGTCAATGCGGGCCGCGAGCTTGGCCCCTTGGCGGCGCTCTGGTATCGCTTTTAGCCGTTATCCACTTCGGCCCCCAAGTGGGTCCAGTCCGGAACATGCGCATTTGCCCTATAGAGAGATGTCGGCCGATTTTGCGGCGGGACATTCGCGAGCCCCTGAAGGCGCCCGCGACCACAACGGGTTCTTGAGACGGGTTTTGAAATGACTGGGCCTTGCTTCGGGATTCTGCTCGCCGGCGGCCGCGCGTCGCGGATGGGCGGCGGCGACAAGGGGCTGCGCCGCATCGGCGGCGCGACCATTTTCGCGCGGGGCATTGCGACGATGGCCCAACAGTGCGCGGGGTTGGTCCTGAACGCCAACGGCGATCCAGCGCGTTTTGCAACGTACGGCCTTCCGGTCATCGCTGACAGTCTCGCGGGGTTCCAGGGGCCGCTCGCCGGGGTTCTCGCCGGTCTCGAGTGGGTCGCGGCCAATCGCCCGGATCTCGCGTTCGCCGTCAGCGCGCCGACTGACACGCCCTTCCTGCCGTCCGATCTCGTGGCGCGCCTTCAGGCCGCCCGGTTTGAAAAGGGCGCCGACATCGCCTGCGCCCGCTCAGCGAGCGAGGCGCATCCGGTCATCGCGCTCTGGCCGGTGGCGATCCGGGGGGCGCTACGCCATGCGCTCGTTGACGAAGACCTGCGCAAGGTTGGTCTTTTCACCCAGCGTTACCGCCTCGCCTACGCGGACTGGGCGGCGGCGCCGGTCGATCCGTTCTTCAACGCGAATGAGCCTGCGGATCTCGCCATAGCGGAGGCCATCGCTGAAGGAGAAAAATATTCTTCTCCCGATAAATAAAATAGAATATGTAAGCCTTTCCGCCGAAGGGGCGTTATATTATTGTTACAGCATTGCCGGCGCAAAGAACGGGAACAGGATCTGCCATGACGACAACGTTGAACAAAGTTGAAAATGTGGGCATCGACGAATTGAAGCGCGGTCTGGCCGACGGGTCGATTCTTCTCGTCGACGTGCGCGAACCAAATGAATTCATCGCGGGCCATATCCCCGGCTCGATTCTGAACCCCTTGCAAAGCTTTGACGCGTCGAAATTGCCGAAAGAAGCCGGCAAGCGAATCGTGTTCTCGTGTCGGTCCGGCAAGCGTTCGCTGACCGCGCTCGACCTCGCCCATCTCGCCGGGCGCAAGGATATCAACGCGCATTATCCGGGCGGCTTTCAGGAATGGGCGCAGAGGGGCGAAAAGGTCGAGATTTAGAAAAGCGTTCCGATCCTGCAAGATTAGAAAACCTCTCCAAGCCTTTGTTCTGTCCTGTTTTTTCTCTACGATGCAAACCAGCGGCATCCGCGTCGCTTGAAGCGCTCTAGCTTTGGCGGGCGCTTCGTTCTCACGCTTCGTCGACAGACTGCGGGGAAGGCGTCCCGAGCAAATCCTCCAGAAAGCGCATCGCCTCGCAATAGACGCCAGGCGACTGGCTTTCACGCGGACCCGCGATATTCAGCGTTTGCGGCGCTTTCCGCCCGATCCATTTCCGCGCCGTCGGCAGGGCGTCGGTCGCCCTGAGATCGATGACGAGATGCGGCTTTCCCAGGGCGACGGCGCAGGCGAGGGTGAACGCCGAGCCTTCGGAGCGGCCGATATCCGAGGCGACCATAATCAGCGTCGCATCGCTGTCCCGCACATTCCAGCGCGTGCGCTGATCCAGGTCATCGCTCGGGGTTTCCTTCAGCTGCGGATATTTTAGGCGAACGCCGGGCGGGTGCGGATAATCCTCGGCGAAGCCGCCGCGCGGACACCAACCGCCAGTCATGAGTCCATGGCCGGCGGCGAAATCCAGCGCCGCGCGATCGACGCCGCTCTGGCCGCCCGAGACAATCCGCGTCGGCCCCCCCGGCATGATCCGTTCGTCCTCTCGGCCTGAAGCCGCCCCACGCTGTTCGATGCCTCGATCGGTGCGGCGCTGATACAGCCTTTTCCAACGAAGTGGATGCCGTATTATACCAAGACTTACCGCGCACCGCGCTCAATAATATCGAGCAATGATTTTTTAACAGGCGTCAGCCGCAAATGTGCTGATCGGTAAATTCGAACAACAAGGTGCGACGATTTGGTGCCGCAATCCTGACAAAGACGAACTATCGCCGTTTGACCATCTCCTTCTGGTCACAATCGAACTATATCCGCCCCGTATCGATAACAGATAAGGTGGATGCATTGAAAGCGATAAGTGTAACGGTTGTAGCTGTCTCATGTATTTTTCAGGTGTCGAACTGTTCTGCAAAAACAAGCAATGAGTATTTCGTAAGGGCCTCATATTACGCCTCCGGTACGCTAACGGCGTCGGGGGAGCGCTTCGACAAGAATGGCTTTACTGCGGCAAGCCGAACTCTGCCATTCGGCGTGTGGCTTCGCGTGACCAACCCTGCGACAGGGCGGACCGTGATTGTGCGCATTAACGACCGGGGCCCCTTTGTGCGCGGTCGCGGTCTTGATCTGGCGAAGGGAGCGGCGGACGCTCTCGGCATGACGGCGTCGGGCACGGCAACCCTGAAGATCGGCCGCCTCTGACCCCGCGCCTTGGCCGCCGCGCTCTAATTGCAGCGCGGAGCCTTGCCGCGACGCCCGGCGCTTGCTAGATAGGGCCCTCAAACCTGCTCCTTTCCGCCGTCCCTGCGCCGGCCCGCTTGTTCAAGCGAGGTTCCATCGGATAACCGATGGACGTCGGCGGCGAGGAGCGCCACTCAACTCGAACCACCGGCGCTGCCCGAATGCGGGCATCCAGGAGAACACATGGCATCTACCTCCACGTACGCGCCGTCGCGCGAGGATTTTGCGGCGCTTCTTGACGAGAGCTATGGCCAGAACGAGTCTTTTGAAGGCTCCGTCATCAGGGGCACCGTCGTCGCGATCGAAAAAGACGTCGCCGTCATCGATCTAGGCCTCAAGACCGAGGGCCGCGTCGCCCTCAAGGAATTTCAGGGACCCGGCCGCGAAGGCGCCCCGAAGGTCGGCGACGAGGTCGAGGTCTATCTCGAGCGCATCGAAAACGCGCTCGGCGAAGCCGTCATCTCGCGCGACAAGGCGCGCCGCGAAGAGAGCTGGGTCAAGCTCGAAAAGGCCTTCGAAAAGCAGGAGAAGGTCGAAGGCGTCATCTTCAACCAGGTCAAGGGCGGCTTTACGGTCGATCTCGACGGAGCCGTCGCCTTCCTGCCGCGCAGCCAGGTGGATATCCGTCCGATCCGCGACGTGACGCCGCTGATGCAGGTGCCGCAGGCGTTCCAGATCCTCAAGATGGATCGCCGCCGCGGCAACATCGTCGTCTCACGCCGCACCGTGCTTGAAGAGTCCCGCGCCGAGCAGCGCCATGAGATCGTCGCCAACCTCGAAGAAGGTCAGGTGATCGAGGGCATGGTGAAGAACATCACCGATTACGGCGCTTTCGTCGATCTCGGCGGCATCGACGGCCTGCTGCATGTCACCGACATCGCCTGGCGCCGCGTCA
>DAITNE010000191.1:0-4567 GCA_036834765.1 Methylocella sp. | reverse complement strand
CGAGCGGATCGAGGGCGAGCATTCGGTCATTCTCGGCCTGCCGCTCGCGCCGCTCCTTGAATTTCTGCGCGCGGAGGGGAGTCTAACGGCATGAGCTCCAACCTTGAAATTACGCGCAAAGCCTGCGTCGTCGGCTGGCCGATCGCCCATTCGCGCTCGCCGATCATTCATAACTTCTGGCTGACGCATCTTGGCCTTGCAGGATCTTACGAGTCGGTCGCGGTGACACCGCCGGATTTCGCGGCATTCGCCCACGATCTCGCGGCCAATGGCTTCGTCGGCGCCAATGTGACCATTCCCCACAAGCAGACGGCGTTCGAGGTCTGCGGCAAGGTTACGCCGACAGCTGCGAGCCTCGGCGCGGTCAATACGCTCTGGCTGGAGCATGGCGCCCTTTGCGGCGACAATACCGATGTCGCGGGCTTTCTCGCCGCGCTCGACGAGGAGGCCCCGGGTTGGGATCGCGATTCCCAAAGTTTGGAGCAGGATGCGGGCGGAAAAGCGGATTCCACTTCTCCTCATCCCGCTCCGGGCCATGCGGTCGTGCTCGGCGCCGGCGGCGCCGCGCGGGCGGTCGTCCATGCGCTGCGCCATCGCGGAAAGAGGGTCCTGCTCGCCAACCGGACAAGAGCGCGGGCCGAAAGCCTCGCCACTGATGCGGGCACGGGCGTCGAGGTTTACGACTGGGCGCGGCTGCCTTCGGCGCTCAAGGGCGCGAGCCTTCTCGTCAATACGACATCGCTCGGGATGCAAGGGCATCCCGCGCTCGACATCGACCTTGCGCCCTTGCCGCCGCACGCGGTCGTCAACGACATCGTCTATTTTCCGCTGGAGACGGCGCTGCTGCGCGCGGCGAAGTCGCGCGGGCTGCGCACGGTGTCCGGCGTCGGCATGTTGCTGCATCAGGCGGTGCCCGGGTTCGAGCGCTGGTTTGGGGTGAGGCCCAGCGTGACGCCGGAACTGCGCGGCCTTGTCGAAGCGGATGTTCTTAAGAGCCTTTAATCAGGGATCACGCGAGGCGCCTCATGTCTGCGAGTCTTTATGACGATCTGCCCGAGACTCTTAAGGCCGTCCGAACCCGGCCGCTGTTCGTGATGCGCCTCGACTCGCAAATTCTGGTGCTCGGCGGCGCCGCCGGCGCCGACCGCCGCGTCGGCGTCGTTCACGGCGGCTCGTTCGTGGGCGAGCGGCTGTCCGGCGAGGTGCTGGACGGCGGCGCCGACTGGCAGATCCTGCGCGCCGACGGCGCGACGACGCTGGACGTGCGCCTGATCCTCAAGACGAACGACGGCGCCTTGATCGGCATGACTTATCGGGGCCTGCGCAGCGGCCCGCCCGATGTGTTGGCGCGGCTTGCGAAGGGCGAGGCGGTCGATCCGGCGAGCTATTATTTTCGCGTCACCCCCTTATTCGAGACCGCGGCCGAAAAATATGACTGGATCAATCGCATCGTCACGGTGGGCATTGGTCATCGCCGCGCCGATGGGCCAATCTATAGCGTCTTCGAAGTTTTGTAGCCCTCTCCCACCTGGCGATTTGCGCGCGATGTTCGTTCTCGGCCTCACCGGCTCCATCGGCATGGGGAAATCGACGACCTCCGCGCTGTTTCGCAAGGCCGGCGTTCCCGTGCATGATTCGGACGCAACGGTCCACGCGCTTTATGCGGGCGCGGCGGCGCCGCTCGTCGAGCGCGCCTTTCCCGGCGTGACGCATGAGGGAATCGTCGACCGCGCGCTGCTCGCCGCGAGGGTTCGCCACAACCCGCGGGAGATGGCGCGGCTCGAGGCGATCATCCATCCGCTTGTCCGCGCGGACCGCGCCGCCTTCGTTCGCGCCGCGGCGGAGCGAGGCGAGAAGCTCGTGGTTCTCGACGTGCCGCTGCTGTTCGAGTCCGGCACCGACCGCGAGTGCGACGCCACTGTTGTCGTCTCCGCGCCCGAAGCTGTGCAAAAAGCGCGGGTCTTCGAGCGCCCGGGCATGACGCCGCAATGGCTTGCGGTCATAATGTCGAAGCAGATGCCCGATTCGGAAAAGCGGCGCCGGGCGCAATTCGTCATCGATACGAGCAAGGGCGTCGACGCCGCCGAGCGGCAGGTGCGGAGCATTCTTCGCGCCCTGGCGGGGGCGGAGGGCAAGGCGCGATCGTGATCGGCTTTTATAGAGGGCTTTAGTGCGCGAGATCGTTCTTGATACGGAGACGACAGGCCTTGATCCCGGAAGCGGCCACAGGGTCGTCGAGATCGGCGCGATCGAGCTTCTGAACGCGATCCCGACCGGCCAGACCTTTCACGTCTACCTCGATCCCGAACGCGACATGCCGGAGGAGGCCTTCCGCGTGCATGGGCTTTCGCTCGAATTCCTGACCGGCAAGCCGCTCTTCTCCGCGATCTCAGCCGAGCTCATCGAATTTTTGGACGAGGCTAAGATTGTCGCGCATAACGCCGAATTCGACATGCGCTTTCTCAACGCCGAGCTGGCCCGGCTCGATTTGGAGCCAATTGGGGGCCATCGCGTCATCGACACGCTGGCGCTGGCGCGGCGGAAGTTTCCCGGCGCCTCGAACAGCCTCGACGCGCTCTGCGCGCGCTTTGGCGTCGACGCCTCGCGGCGCACGCGCCACGGCGCCCTGCTCGACGCCGAAATTCTGGCGGAGGTGTATGCCGAGCTTTGCGGCGGACGCCAGGCGGCGCTGATTTTCGGCGGGTTGGCGGGGTCCGCGAGCGGTGCCGAGGCCTTGCTGACGCGGCGGCCGGAGCCTTTGGCGCCGAAACTCAGCGCCGAAGAGCTTGCCGCGCATCAGGCCTTCGTAAGCGGGCTCGGCGAAAAGGCGCTGTGGCTGGCTTACATGCAGCTCCCGGCCGCGGCGGCGGAGTAATTTACCCCGCTGCGCCGGCGAGATGCAGCAGCATGCCGGCGATGGCGCAAGCGGCGAGCGTCCTGATGGCGCCGGCGTTGAAGCGGAAAATCAGCAGCGCCGCCGCCAGGGTCAGGGCCAGCGCCGCGACATCGAGCGAGCTGAGGACCGGGAGCTGCAGCCGAAGCCCCGCGAAATCGATGCGCTCGACCTGATGGAACAGCGTGTGGAGCGCGAACCACACGGCGAGATTGAGGATGACGCCGGCGATCGCCGCCGTGATGGCGGTGAGCGCCCCTGCGAGCGCCTTGTTTCCGCGCAGCTTCTCGACATAGGGGCCGCCGACGAAAATCCACAGGAAACGGGCGCGAAGGTGACCCAGGTCGCGAGGAGGCCAGCGAGCGCGCCGGCGAGCAGCGGCGGCAGGCCGCCCGGCTCATGAAATCCGCCCATGAAGCCGACGAATTGCAGAACCATCAGCATCGGGCCGGGCGTCGTCTCCGTCATGCCGAGGCCGTCGAGCATCGGGCCGGGCGTCAGCCAATGGTAGGTTTCGACGGCGGTCTGCGCCACATAGGTGAGCACGCCATAGGCGCCGCCGAATCCGACCACGGCCATCTTCGAGAAAAAGAATCTGCGTGAAGACATCGCCCGGTCCGCGCAGCAGGAAAAGTAGCGCGACGGGGGCGAGCCAGAGCGTCAGCCAGATGGCCGCGGTCTTCAGCGCGCGGGGCAGCGACGGCTGCGTATGCTCCGGGGTCTCCTCGCCGAGTGCGGAGGCCGGCTCCGCGGCGCCCTGCGCGCCATTGAGACCGAGGCCAAAACCGAGCCGCGTGGCGAGGTAGCCGAAAAAGCCGGTGCCGAGGATGATGAGCGGAAACGGCAGGTCGAGAAAGAAAATGCCGATGAAGGCGGTGCCCGCCAGCACCCGCATCGGCGCCGTCTTGAGGGCGCGCCGGCCGATGCGCAAAAGCGCGTCGACGACGATGGCGAGAACGGCGGCCTTGAGGCCAAAGAACAGCCCCTGCACCAGCCCGACATGGCCGAGGGCGGCGTAGATGAGGCTTAAGCCCATGATCGCGACGGCGCTGGGCAGAATGAAGAGAAGGCCCGCGATGAGGCCGCCGCGGACACCGTTGAGCAGCCAGCCGAGATAGGTCGCGAGCTGCTGCGCCTCGGGACCTGGCAGCAGCATGCAGAAATTCAGCGCCTGCAGAAAACGCTGCTCGCCAATCCAGCGCTTCTCCTCGACGATAAGGCGATGCATGATGGCGATCTGCGCGGCCGGTCCGCCGAAGCTTGTGAGGGCGACGTGAGTCCAGACCCGCGCAGCCTCGGCGAGGGGGACCGTGTAGTAAGCTGGCGTTATAGGATCGCCTTTGATCTGACTCACGCGAGCCCGCCCGGCTTCGGCCCGCCATAGGCGTAATCGAGCCATTCGACAGTGTGCAGAATGGGCAGGTCGAGGCCGCGCGAAATCTGCGTGATGCAGCCGATATTGCCGGCGGCGACGCCGTCCGGCGCCGTTTTCAGGATATTCGCGACTTTCCGGTCGCGCAGCTCGCTGGCGATCTCCGGCTGGAGGATATTGTAGGTCCCGGCCGAGCCGCAGCAAAGATGTCCCTCTGGCACGTCGCGCACCGTAAAGCCCGCCTTCGTCAGCAGCTCAATGGGCAGCGTCGTGATCTTCTGGCCGTGCTGCATCGAGCAGGC
>DAITNE010000190.1:0-4573 GCA_036834765.1 Methylocella sp. | reverse complement strand
GTCTGCGGCGACGTCGGCTTCGGCAAGACCGAGGTCGCGTTGCGCGCCGCCTTCGCCGCGGCGATCGAGGGCAAGCAGGTCGCGGTCATCGTGCCGACGACGTTGCTCGCGCGCCAGCATTACCGCAATTTCGTCAGCCGTTTCGCCCATCTGCCGGTCAAGGTCGCCCAGATGTCGCGCATGGTCAGCGCCGCCGACCTCAAGGCCGCCAAGGCGGGGGTGGCGTCCGGCGAAGTCGACATCGTCGTCGGCACCCATGCCGCGCTCGGCAAGAGCGTCGATTACAAGGACCTCGGCCTCGTCGTCATCGACGAGGAGCAGCATTTCGGCGTCAAGCACAAGGAGCGGCTGAAGGAGTTGCGCGCCGAGGTGCATGTCCTCACTCTTTCGGCCACGCCGATCCCGCGCACATTGCAGCTCGCTCTGACCGGGGTGCGCGAACTCTCGATCATCGCGACGCCGCCGGTCGACCGGCTGGCGGTGCGGACCTTCATCACGCCGTTCGACGAGCTGATCGTTCGCGAGGCCCTGCTGCGCGAGCGTTATCGCGGCGGCCAGAGCTTTTACGTCTGCCCGCGCATCGACGATATCGAGGAGGCGGGCGCGTTCCTGCGCCAGCATGTGCCTGAGGTGAAATTCGTCGTCGCGCATGGACAGCTGACGCCGACCGAGCTCGAAGACAGGATGGCGGCCTTCTATGACGGCCAATATGACGTGCTGCTCTCGACCGCGATCGTCGAATCGGGGCTCGACATTCCGACCGCCAACACGCTTATCGTGCATCGCGCCGACATGTTCGGCCTCGCCCAGCTCTATCAGCTCCGCGGCCGCGTCGGGCGCTCGAAGGTGCGCGCCTATGCGCTGTTCACGGTTCCGGCCAATCGCGCCATGACGTCGCAGGCCGAGAAGCGACTGAAAGTGCTGCATTCGCTGGATACGCTAGGGGCGGGCTTCCAGCTCGCGACCCATGATCTCGACATCCGCGGCGCCGGCAATCTGCTCGGCGACGATCAGTCGGGCCATATCAAGGAGGTCGGCTATGAGCTCTACCAGCAGATGCTTGAAGAGGCGGTAGAGGCCCTGAAGGCGGGCGTCGAGGAGCCAGCGGAAGAAGCCTGGTCGCCGACGATCACGCTGGGAGCGCCTGTGAGCATTCCGGAAGAATACATCGCCGATCTGCAACTGCGGCTCGGCCTCTACAGGCGCCTCGCGAGCCTTGAGGCCGACGAGGAGATCGAGAGCTTCGCCGCCGAATTGATTGATCGCTTCGGGCCTTTCCCGGCGGAGGTCGCGCAATTGATGAAGCTCGTCTCGATCAAGGCGCTGTGCCGCAAGGCGCATGTCGAAAAGGTCGAGGCCGGGCCAAAGGGCGTCATCATCTCGTTCCGCGACAATTCCTTCTCCAACCCGCAGGGGCTTGTCCGCTATGTCGCCGAACAGGGCCGCGACGCCAAGGTTCGCCCCGACATGAAGATCGTGTTCAGCCGCGATTTCGAGAGCGTCGCGGAGCGCCTTGAGGGCACGCGCAAGATCATGCGCGCGATCGCCGCCATCGCGGTGAAGAAGGCCGCCTAGATTGACGAAAACGACGGACATCGCCGGCTGGCTTGACGAGAACGAACCGGAGGACGAGCAGGATCGCGCGGATCTTTTGGCTTCGATCAGGAACGTCGAGGAAAACGGCAATTACGCCGTGACGAAGAAGGGCGGACGATTGTTGGTCACGGGCTGGGGCGAATTGACCCTCGCGCTCGCCAATGAAACGGCGAAGGCGAGGTTGATCCGCGAAGTCGAGATTCTGCGGTTTGACGATGATGTCGGCAAGCGTTCCGCAACGTGGGTTCGGATCGCAACGCCTGAACGATCCCGCGCCGCCTAAGCCGGCTCATCTCACTCATAGTTCGCCCCTAAACATTGGCGGCGGGGTGCGCTATATAGGACTAGAAACATTTGGAGAGATTGATGCCGAACCCGAAATTGGCGGTCGTTTCATTGACCGAAGCCGCGGCGACCCGCGCGCGCGCGCTCATCGAGGCCGCAGGAAAGCCGGTGGCCGGGATTAAGGTCGGCGTCACAACTGGCGGCTGCGCCGGCATGACCTATACGCTCGATCTCGCCGACGCGCCCTCGCCCGGCGACGAAGTGATAGAGGATCAGGGCGTCAATATCCTCATCGCGCCGAAGGATCTTATGTTCCTCCTCGGCACGAAGCTCGATTTCGAGGCCGATAAATTCGCCTCGAGCTTCACCTTCAAGAATCCCAACCAGACCGCGTCCTGCGGCTGCGGCGAATCCGTTTCGATCACCCCCGCCACGGGAGCGTAGACTTCGCCGAGCCGGGATTAACGGCGGCCGATTCGAGATTTGATTCGGCTCAGCGGTGCGGCGCCGGTGCCGTTTAAATCCCGATTTCCGCGGTCAAGCGTCGACGGCGACGCCATATTCGGCGATCGCGGCTTCAAGGGCCTTGCGATCCGTGAAAGTCACCGTCCTGATGCCGAGCGCCGCGGCGGCGGCGGTATTCTCGGCGCGATCGTCGATGAAGATGCATTCCTCAGGGCGCCGTCCTTCCAGCTCGAGCACTTTGTTGAAGGCCTCGGCGTAAGGCTTCGCCAGCCCGAGTTCGTAGGACATGTAAGCCGCGTGCGCGTGCCCGAGCACGCGATAATTCGCCCTGATGTGTTCGGCGTGAGCGGCGTTGGTGTTGGAGAATATTACGACGCGATAGCGCTGAGCGAGAGCAAGTACGAGCGGCTCCATTCCGGGCTCTTCGCTGAAATGGCTGCTCCACAGATCGAGGAAGTGCGCATAGCTTTGCGCAAAGCCGCGGGCCGCCACGAGGCGGGCGTGCAGCGCATCGACGCCGAGGCGCCCTGTTCCGATGTCCTGATCGCCGACATCGCTCGCCATAAGGGGCCGCGCCGTCGCAGGGTCGGCGCAACAGGCGGCGAGCCGGTCATAAAGCAATTCATTATCGTGGCGAATCAGGACGCCGCCGAGATCGAAAATGATGGTCGGAACAGAGGCTTTCACGGCGGCGCTATTAGCAAAATAGGCGACGGTTTGAAGAACTGTCGGCCATAAGCCTTCGGCTAGGCTTGCGCCGCCTGCTGAATCGCCGACAATTTCCAGTCGCCCGATCCCCCGCCCGGGAGGCGCGTAAACGTCCAGATCTCCGTCGCCTGCTGCGGCGTCGCAAGATCGCCCGAGACGACCCCGCCGGTCGCGCGGTCGAGCATGGCGTCGTTCAGGGAAAACCGCATGGCGACGCTGGCGTACTCGCCGCCGCTCTCCCGCCACGCCTCGGCGAGATCACCCTGCAGGAAGGCGACATTCGAGAGCTTGTTGATGACGCCCCGCCGGGCGTTTTCGGCGAGATCGTCGGCGAACCAGGACGCCATCTCCGGCGTCGTCATTGCGCGCAGAGCGTTCATGTCTTCGTCGCTATAGGCCTTCTGGATGTCGCCGAGCCGCTGCTCGAAGGCGCTGTAATCGGCCGGACCGATATCGAGCTTCGAAGCCTGCGGGGCGCCGCCGCCAAATCCGCCGAACCCGCCTTGCGGCTTAGCGCCGCCGAAGGGCGGAGGGCCAGAAGGCGAAGAGGGCGTATACGCGCTCCCCTGCGCGGCGCTCCGGTTGCGCAGGAAACTCATGACGAATTTGAACAGGAAGTACAAAAGAGCGAGCTGAAGCAAAAGTCCGATGAACGACATGCCGCCGCCAAGGCCTCCGCCAAAGCCATGGCCGAACAGCATGCCGATCAGGCCGGCGCCGAGGAGGCCGCCCATGAGGCCGCCGCCAAAGCCGCCGAACATGCCGCCGCGCCCGCCCATAGCGCCGGCGTTGGGGCGGAAAATGCTCTGGTTCGGCGATGTCCACGAGCGCTGGAAGGGCGACGCGCCGCCAGGCGCCGTCATCGTCGAGGAAGGTGGGTTGAAGGTGAATCCGCCCCGGCTGCCGAACGAGCCGCCGCCGCCGGCGCGCGCGAACGTATCCGCGGAAAAGCCCGCCGCGAGCGTCAGGGCGAGCGCGAAAGCCAAGATTTTGTGGCGCATGGCCATGGAAATGAATCCAGTATTGACCGGGACCGGAAGGACCCGCAGCGCTCATATAGGAGCGGCGCTTGACCAAAGGAAGGGCGCGCCGACCCGCATTCGCTGCGTGCAGCGCTTCCGGCGCGTCCTCCCCTATGATAAGAGGCGGCCAGGGCGCAGGGCCGCATCCGGGAGAGAGTTTAAAGTGACCGACAGCAAAACGCGGCGGCAAAGCTACGAATATGAAGACCTCATCGCCTGCGGACGCGGCGAACTGTTCGTCGGCGGACCGCAATTGCCGCTGCCGCCCATGCTGATGTTCGACCGCATCGCGGAATTGTCCGAGACGGGCGGTCCCAATGGCAAAGGGCTGATCCGCGCCGAATTTTCAATCAGCCCGGACCTCTGGTTTTTCGGCTGCCATTTCAAGGGCGATCCCGTCATGCCGGGCTGCCTTGGCCTCGACGCCCTGTGGCAATTGCTCGGCTTTTACCTCGGTTGGCTCGACCTGCCGGGACGCGGCCGGGCGCTCGGCGTCG
>DAITNE010000189.1:0-4575 GCA_036834765.1 Methylocella sp. | reverse complement strand
CCGCCGGCAACCCGCTGATTCCATCCACTTTCTCTTAGGTGCATACCCGGAGGAACGCATGCCTATCCAGCCTTACCTGTTTTTCGAAGGCCGCGCCGACGAAGCCGTCGCTTTCTACCAGAAAGTCTTCGGCGCCGAGGTGCAAATGCTGATGCGCTACAAGGACAGCCCCGATCCATGTCCGGAGGGGATGATCCCTCCCGGCTCGGAGGGAAAAGTCATGCATATGAGCCTGAAAATCGGCGACGGCGGCGTCATGGGGTCGGACGGCCGTTGCTCGGGCAAGCCCGACTTTCAGGGTTTCGCGCTGTCCTATGCCGCGAAGGATGCAGCGGAAGCGGACCGCGTGTTCGCCGCCCTCTCCGACGGCGGCGTTGTGCAGATGCCGCTGGGCAAGACGTTCTTTTCGCCGCGGTTCGGCATGGCGGCGGACCGCTTCGGCGTCTCGTGGATGGTGATCGTCCCGGGTTGAACGCCGACGCCGGCGTCGGCGTTGAACATATATCCGTCAACTCTGGGTCGGCGGACGACAATGAGCGCCTCGAACAGGCCGCGCGACAACAGCGCGTCGCAATCGAGCGGGTAAATAGCTTTCCGACGGCCGCGTCGCCGCCGGGTGGTCCTGCACGGTTTTTTGGGAGAAATCCGCCATGAAGACGTTTAATCGTGTAATCCGCGCAGCCGCTATCCTTGGAGCCTTGTTCGTCGCCGGCTTCGTCGACGATGCGCCGCCGCAGACCTGGCTCGCGAAGGGGATCTCGGTCTCGCAGGCCGATGCCGTGGTCGGGCGTCCGAGAACGCCGCGCAGCGCCGCCGGCCGGGCGAGGCGCCACGGCTACTGATCCGAGCGGCGGCTCCGGCCGCCCGTTCCCAATGGAAAAAGGCCGGCACCCTGAAGAGGCGCGACGAATGTGATCGATTCCAGTAGCTTAGGGCGGGATGCGGGGCGTTATCCCACTTTTCCTCATCCCGCTCTAAGGGGCCGCGTCCAGAATCGCCGCGATCCGGGCGTCGCGGGCCGGACCTTCGGGCGGCATTGCGATGAGCCCGTCGATGACGAGTGTGGCGAGGCCATGCACGATGGACCACAGCGCCACGGCGGCCGGCGGCGGCTCTTCGCATTCGGCTGCCCGAGTCTCAGCTTTGGCGCCGCTCGCGGCGACGCAGCGCTCGAAGGCTTCCGCGCCGGCTGCGACGAGACCCGGAAAGCGCGCGCGGGGCGAGAGATTGACGCCGAACATCAGCCTGTAGAGCGCCAGGTTCTCCAGCGCGAACGAGACATAGGCCACCCCCGCGGCGTCGCGCTCTGTCCGGCGACCGGCCGCCGCGTCGATAAACCGGGTCATTTCCCGAAAGCCCTGCTCCGCGACGGCGGCGAGAAGCTCGTCCTTGTCCCTGAAATGTCGGTAGGGCGCCATATGCGAGACGCCCGCCTGACGCGCCGTCGCGCGCAGCGTCGCGGCCTCAAGGCCGTCGCGTTCGAGCAGATCCCGCGCGGCGATGATCAGCCGGGTCTTGAGGCTCTGCCCATCGTCCGGCGGCTTTGTCGCGAGGGGCGGTTTCGCGGGCACGGCTCGGCCTCATTCGTTAATGTTGACGCTGTAAACGTATCAATGTATACAGTGTAAACAGATTTGAGGCGTTTGAGAAGTCTCTCCCTTGCTGTCGTACACAAGCTTCAAGATCATTCACATGCTGGGGATCGTGCTGTTTCTCGGCAATATCATCGTCACCGGCGTGTGGAAGGCCTTCGCCGACAGAACCCGGAATGCGGAAGTGATCGCCTTCGCGCAGCGGCTGGTGACATTGACGGACTGGGCGTTCCCGCTCGGAGGCGTGGTCCTGATTCTCGTCGGCGGCTACGGCATGGCGAGCGCGGCCGGGTATGATCTGAGATCGACGTCCTGGCTTCTCTGGGCGCAGGGCGCGTTCCTCGTGTCGGGCGTGATCTGGGTCGCGATCCTCATTCCCGTTCAGATCCGCCAGGCGCGGCTCGCAGGGGGCTTCGAGAATGGCGGCGCGATCCCGGCGCTCTACTGGCGGCTCAACCGGCGCTGGTATTTCTGGGGCGTCCTCGCCACCGTGATCCCGCTGACCAACCTTTACGTGATGGTGGCGAAACCATAACGGGAAAGTTTAGCCCGGCCGCCGCGCGGGCTTCCCGTGCTTGTCCGTGAAGGGAAAAATCCTGCACATGAAACTGCGCGCCATTTGCTGCGCCCGCGTGATCGCGGCCTCGGCGTAGGCGGGCGGCAGGAATTTATTCGCGCTCGCCTCGAAGAGTTCGAGCTAGCGCGGAAAATGCTCCGGCTGGAGCGGAAGCTGCAGGTGCACCGGGAACGGAAAGCCCTTGTAGCGCTCGGTTTTCAGAAAGGGCGTGCGACCAGAAATTGGCGACGATGCGCAGATGCACGTCCCAATCGGCGACGGCGGCTTGAACACGGGGCCGAGCAGGGGATCCTTGCGGGCGTTGCCGTAGAAATCCTCGACGCAAGCGGCGATGGCCTTTTCGACCCCGGCGTGGTCCGCGTCGGGGTTTGCGGTTCGGGCGGCGTCCATGACTCGTCCTCGTGGAATGGCGCTATATCATCAAAGATACAGAGCCTCTCCTATTCCGGATCGAGGCTTTTGTCCTTGATCGTTTTGACGCATGACGCGCCTGCCCCTCAGCTCAAATCCCTGAGGTGCCGGAAGACGATGATGCGCGAGACCAGCCCCGTGACGATCGCTATCCCCGCGGTAATGAGCAGGATGGCGACATAGACGTTGCGGCCGAGCGAAAAGCCGCCGAACAGCGCCTCGACCTGATCGCCGCCCGGCGTCGAGCGCGTCCAGGCGGCGAGCGTCGAGGCGGCGTAGAAGGCGAGGATCGCCGCGCCGCCGCCGATCGCGCCGCCGCGCAGCCCAAGCTGGAAGAAATGGCGCTGGAACTGGCGCGAGATGTAATCATCCGCCGCGCCGACGAAATGCAGCACCTCGATGATCTCGCGGTTTCCCGCCATCGCGCCGCGCGTCGCGAAGGTGACGGCGAGGATCATGGCGACGAGGACCAGAACGAAAATGACGCCGGCGACGACGACGACCGTTTTCGCCATCAAGGCGAGGCGTTCCAGCCAGCGCTGATGATCGTCAAGGCTCGCGCCCGGGACGGCTTCGCTGATGGCGCGGCCGAGCGCCGCAGTATCGAGATGCGCGCCAGGTTCGAGGCGGATCACGACGAGGCGCGGCACCGGCAGTTCGGAAAGGTCGAGATTGCTGCCGAGCCATGGTTGCAGCAGCGCCTCCGACTCCGCCTTGGTGTAGGGCCGCGCCAGCGCGACGCCCGGCACCTTGCGGGCGATGTCGGCGGCCTTTTCGGCGTCGGCGCCGATGTCGCGTCCGTTGGAGGGGCGAATCTGGACGGTCATTTCGCGGGCGACCTCGCTCTGCCAGGCGCTCGAGGCGTCGGCGATGAGGATGGCGGCGCCGGCGGTCAGCGCGGCGAGAAAAGTCATGATGGCGACGACGGTGACAAGCGCGCGGCCCGCGATGGAAGCCGCCGGCACCAGCGCTTTCTTCTCGCGCGCGCGGCCGCGCCTTTCGTTCAGCGCCGCCGCGGCCGCCCGAACGAAGCGTTCCGCCGCCGAAATCATGCTCATTGCTGGCCTTTTGTCACGCGGGCGTAGGGCTCATCAAGTCTAGTCGAAAATGTGCAGGCGACCATCGCCGAGCACGAGACGGCGGGCTCCCTCGAACTGGTCCATCAGCGCCAGATCATGGGTCGCGATCACGACCGACGTGCCCGATTTGTGCAACTCGGTGAACAGGCGCAGCAGCCGTCGCGCGAGGTTTGGGTCGACATTGCCGGTGGGTTCGTCGGCGAGCAGCAACTGCGGGCGGACGATGAGGGCGCGGGCGATCACGGCGCGCTGCTTTTCGCCGCCGGAGAGGACCGGCGGGAGCACGTTCATGCGCTCGCCGAGTCCGACCCAGTGCAAAAGCTCGGTGACTTCGCCGCGATAAGTCGCCTCGTCCATGCCGCGCACCCGCATCGGAAGCGCGACGTTCTCATAGGTCGTCAGATGATCGAGCAGGCGGAAATCCTGGAACACGACGCCGATGCGGCGGCGCAGATCCGTGATGGCGGACTTGTCGAGGC
This sequence comes from Methylocella sp., assembly GCA_036834765.1. GTDB lineage: Bacteria > Pseudomonadota > Alphaproteobacteria > Rhizobiales > Beijerinckiaceae > Methylocapsa. The sequence goes on along the minus strand of DAITNE010000189.1, from coordinate 437 downwards.
TTAAGGCGTCGCGGCCGAAGAGGCGGATCATGCCGCGCGTCGGCTGCAGCGACAGAAGAATGAGGCGCAAAAGCGTGGTCTTGCCGGCTCCGGAGGGGCCGGTGAGGAACTGGAAGGACTGCGGCTCGATCGAAAAGCTGATGTCCTTGAGGATTTCGGCGCCCATGCCATAGCGCAGGCCGACATTTTCAAAAACGACCAAGCGGTAAGCCCTCTGACGGAACAAGCTGCGCCGGCCGCATCGCCGGAGCCAGATCGCCACATCTTCCGGGGGCGGCGCCGCGCATCGCCAGGCACCCGCCGTCAAATAGTCTAGCGAAGATTCGCGCGCAGCGCCATGCGTCGTTCGAAATCTGAGGCTCCCGGCGCCTCATGTCCCCAGAAGATCGATCAGCGCAGGGATCAGCGGCGCGTCGGCGGGCGGCATGGGAAAAGAC
>DAITNE010000188.1:0-4580 GCA_036834765.1 Methylocella sp. | reverse complement strand
CAAGCCGCGCCATGTCCTGCGCGAATTCGCCCGAAAGCCTTGAGAGAATGGCGCGGTCGATCGAAACGCCCCGGCGCTCCATGCGCGCGAGGACCTCGATCATCGGGCGCTCCAGCGTCTCATAGACGGCGCTCATATGCTCGGCCGCAAGGCGCGGCTTCAGGACGCGCCAAAGCCGCAAGGTCACGTCCGCGTCCTCGGCGGAATATTCGGTCGCTTTGTCGATCGGCACGCGCGCAAAGCCGATGAAGGTTCGCCCCGAGCCCGCCACTTCGCCGAACTGGATCGGCTTGTGGTCAAAGTATTTTTCGCTCAGCACATCCATGCCGTGGTCGCTGCGCCCGGCGTCGAGCACATAGGAGAGCAGCAGCGTGTCCTCGACGGGGTCGAGTTCGACGCCGCGCTGGGCGAAGACGAGCCAGTCGAATTTCATGTTCTGCGCGATTTTAAGAACGTCCGGCGCCTCCAGCAGCGGCTTCAGCCGCGCCAGAACTGCGTCCGCCTGCAATTGGCCCGGCAGCAGCTGGTCGCCGCCGAAGAGATCTCCCGCGCCTTCGCCCTTGTGGCGCAGCGGAATATAACAGGCGCGCCCCGGCGCGATGCAAAGGGAGATGCCGACGAGATCAGCCTGCATGGGATCGAGCGAGGAGGTTTCGGTGTCGACGGCGATGACGCCCACCTCCAGGGCCTCGGCGATATAGGCGTCGAGCCTTTCGAGGCTCCCAACGGTCTCATAACTTTTGACGTCGAATTTTTCCGCACGGGCGGCGGAGGCCCGCGCGGCCGCGAGTTCGCCGGGTCCCGTCGCGATTGTCTTTTGGGGTGCCTGTTCGCCATAGCGGGCGTTCCGCGCCGGCCCCTGCGGCGCCCCGCCTTCCGTCGTCGCGGGCGCGGCGGGTTCGGTGGGCTGAGGCAGGGCGGCGCCGTCGCGTCCGCGCCAGCCGGCGGGGCCTGCGAAAGCGAGGTCCGGCTCGATCATGCCGGCGTCGATCCCGTAGGCTTCGGCGGCGCGTTTCGTGATCGTCGAAAATTCCAGCGCCTTGAAGAAGGCGACCAGCGCCTTGCCTTCCGGCGGCGCGAGCCTCAGATCGTCGAGCGGAGTTTCGAGCGGCACGTCGCAAACCAGCGAGACGAGCTGCTTCGATGTCCTGATCAAGGCGACGCTTTCGGGATCGGTCAGGATTTCTCGGCGCTTTGGCTGCTTGATCTCTCCGGCGCGGGCGAGAAGCGAATCGAGATCGCCATATTCGTTAATGAGCTGCGCGGCGGTCTTGAGGCCGATGCCGCGGGCGCCAGGGACATTGTCGGTCGAATCGCCGGCGAGGGACTGGACGTCGATGACCTTTTCGGGCGGGACGCCGAAATAGGCGAGGACTTCGTCCACGCCGATGCGGCGCTCCTCACGCGAGCCTTTGGCGCCGGCTTCGCCCGAGGCCGGATCATACATGGCGACGCCCGGGCCGATCAGCTGCATCAGATCCTTGTCGGCGGAAATAATGAGGACGTCGGCGCCCTTTGCCCGCGCCTCTTTGGCGTAGGTCGCGATGAGGTCGTCTGCCTCGAAGCGGTCCTGCTCGACCGGGAGCAGCCCGAACGCGCGGACGGCCGCCCGCATCAGCGGGAATTGCGGGATGAGATCCTCTGGCGGCTCGGAGCGATTGCCCTTATAGGGCGGATAGATCTCCTTGCGGAAGGACTTCTCGGATTTGTCGAAAATGATGGCGAGATGGGTCGGCTTGATCCCGGCCGCGCCCTCGCGCACGAACTGGAACAGTTTCGTGCAGAACAGCCGGACGGCGCCGGTCGGCAATCCGTCGGAGCGGTAGTTATATTTCGCGTCCTGCCGGATCGACTGAAAATAGGCGCGGAAGACGAACGAGGATCCATCGACAAGGAAAATGTGATCCCCGGCCTTGATCGAGTCTGGAGCAAGCGACATTACGGCGGCGTCTCGTATGATAAAGTAGTGGCACCATAGGCGGAGCGGCCCGGCGGCGCCACTCTCCCCGGCGCTCGATTCTCGGCGACCGGATTACGCTGCCTTGAACGCACTCAAAAGCTGAGCAGTTCGCGTGCAACCAAACAATGCCTCAGTCGTTATGGCTTTGGCGGGCGAGGCCCCCCGCACGAAGTTAGCGTCCAAGGAAGTTTCGCCCGAAGCGTATCAATTACCGCAAACTATGCCCTGTACGTGAGTTGCGCGTCCCCGAGGGCAGTTCGGCGTAGCCTGGTCAAAAAAAGGCGCTCGACCGATGAAACGCCTTCCTCCCTGCAAGCCTCGTCAGCGGCCATGGCCCATTGCTCATGATTTTTGGTGAAGTCGTCAACCGCATGGATTTCGAGGCTGTCTTCAATAGTCTGCCCATCCCTACGATGGTCATGGACGCCGATTTCAACATTGTCGCGATGAACGAGGCCTATCTTGAGGTGACCGGCCGGGAGCGTGAGAGCCTTCTTGGCGTCAACGTGTTCAAGGCGTTTCCCGCCGAAGGGGAAAGCCGCCGGCGGCTGCAGGAGTCTTTCGAGCGCGTGCGCGATCAGGGCGTCGCCGACGTTTTGCCCGTGCTGCATTATCCGATTGCGGGCGCGGGCGGCCCCGAGCAGCGCGCCTGGAGCTGCACGCATGTGCCGATCCGGGGCGCGGACGGAAAGGTCGCGTTTCTGGTGCAGAATACGCAGGACATCTCGAAATTCCATCAAGTTCCCCAGTCGGAGCCTGCGCCGGTCGACGAGGGCTGGCGAGTTGGCGGCCAGAACCGCCTCGAGATGGTCGATGTCCTTAATCAGACCCTTTTGGCAACCGCGCACCATCTGGATCGCCTTTTCATGCAGGCGACCAATTTCATGTGCGTTCTGCGTGGCCCTGACCACGTCTACGAAATGGCCAATGTCGCCATGCGTGAACTTCTTGGCGGCCGGGATGTCGTCGGCAAACCGATGCGCGAGGCGTTGCCCGAAATGGCGAGCCAGGGCTTTATCGAAATTCTGGACAATGTCTTCACGACCGCCGAGGCCTTCGCCAGCCGCAAGATGCGCTTCCTCCTGCAAAACGGCAAAGGCCAGATTGAGGAATATTTCCTCGACGTCGTCTGCCAGCCGATTGTCGGCGAGAAGGGCGAGATCGGCGGCCTTTTCGTCGAGGGCTGCGACGTGACCGCTTCCGTTCGCGCCGAGCAGCGTCAGTCGCTGCTGATCAGGGAGCTCCATCATCGCGTCAGAAACACGCTGGCGACCGTCCAGGGCGTGATGAACACCACGGCGAAAAGCTCCGCGACGATCGAGGATTTTCAGGAGGCCTTCGCCGGCCGCATCGCGTCGCTCGCCAAGACCCATGCCGTCATGACAGAGGAACTGGACCAGTCCGTCTCGTTCGAACATTTGCTCATTCAGGAGCTGGGCTTTTACGCCGACGGCGTCAGCGAGCGGATCAGCCTGCGCGGTCCTGCCGTCGATCTGCCCTCGCAGATCGCCGTTCCGCTCGGCATGGCGGTGCATGAACTCACCACCAACGCCGCCAAATATGGCGCCCTCGCCTCGGAGGCCGGGCGAATCGAGGTGGAATGGAGCCTTGCGGAGAGTCCTGTCGGCGTTGCGCTGCGTTGGGAATGGAATGAAACGGATGGGCCGACGGTGACGCCGCCGGGGCGCGAGGGGTTTGGCTCGATGCTCTTGAAGCGCGTGCTGTCGCAGCAGATCGGAGCGGAGGTGAATGTCGCCTTCGAGCCGGAGGGATTCCGGCTGCGCATGCTGGTTCCGATACGGCCGGAGCGATAGATCAGGATGAGGCGAAGCGGAAACCGTTTTGCGCCGCATCCGGCTCTAAATTATTGAAATTTATTATGTTCATGATTTTGGATTGATTCACGCCAAAATCATCGTGTTTTGGCGCGCGCTCAACGAAAGTCACGGAGGAGCCGAGCATGGCGGGAAAAGCGGATTTTACGCCGGATGAATGGGGCAAGATTGTCACCGCGCCCATGCTGGCTGGAATGGCGGTGACGCTTGCCGAGCCGACCGGCCTTTTCGGGATCTTGAAGGAAGGCATGGCGAGCGGGCGCGCGCTGCTCGAGGCGAGGAGCGATCCCGGCGCCAGCGCACTGAGCAAGGCGGTCGCCGCCGATATGGAGACCTCGGAAGGGCGCACGAGCGCCCGCGAAGCGCTTCAGGCCGAACTTTCGTCGAAGAGCCCGGCGGAAATTAAGCAAAAGGCCATTTCGACGCTGGCGGAGGTTGCCGCCATCCTCGACGCCAAGGCGCCGCAGGACGCCGCCGGGTTCAAGGATTGGCTGAAGCATATCGCCGAGCGAGTCGCCGAGGCTGCCTCGACCGGCGGATTTTTTGGATTCGGCGGCGTCGAGGTCACGGAGGCGGAGAAGGCTACGATCGCCGAGATCGCCGCGGCCCTGAAAATTCCGGCTTCGTAAACCCTTCTGAAACGACGTCGCAGCGCGCCGGCCAGATCAACTCCCTAAAGGATCGATCCGGTCGGCGCTCAGATTTGATCCGGCGGTCGGTTATTCAGGCTCGCCGTGCCCCTCGTCGGCATCATGATCGCCGTGATGATCTCCTTGCGGGCCGAG
>DAITNE010000187.1:2281-4606 GCA_036834765.1 Methylocella sp. | reverse complement strand
CATGCGGATCAAGGCTTCGCGGGCGCCTTCACCCAGCGGCAGCGGCTTGCCTTCGAGCGCCTCCGCCCGCGCGAGCACTTTTTCGATCGCCTCTTCGTCGAGCGCGCGGAAGGTCAGGACGCTCGCGCGGGAGAGCAACGCCGCGTTCAGTTCAAAGCTCGGATTTTCGGTGGTGGCGCCGATGAGGGTGACGGCGCCGTCCTCCATGACGGGGAGAAAGCTGTCCTGCTGGGAGCGGTTGAACCGATGGACTTCATCGACGAAGAGCAGCGTGCCTTGTCCCGCCACGCGGCGCCCTGTTGCCGCGTCGAAGATCTTTTTCAGTTCGGCGACCCCGGTGAAAATCGCCGAGATCTGGACGAAGGCGAAATTCGTCTCCTGCGCCAGGAGGCGGGCGACGGTCGTCTTGCCGGTGCCGGGCGGTCCCCAGAAGATCAGGCTGCCGAGCGAGCCCGACGCGATCCGCCGCGTCAGGGCGCCGTCGGGGCCGACGAGATGATCTTGGCCCACGACCTCGGCCAGCGTTTTCGGGCGCAGCCGGTCGGCGAGGGGATGGGGCGCACCCTTTTCGAGGCCGGCGGCGGCGAAGAGATCTGTCATCGGCGAATCACGGCTGCGCTAGCGTTGGGGGGCCTTGCAATCAAAAAGATGCGCGAATTAGGATTATAGCAAGCGGCGGCCAAAGCTTCGGATCTGACGCTGCGAAAACAAGAGCTGTGTCTGAGCGGGGGGGCATGGCGAAAAATTTTCTCCCAGTCGCTCCTTATGGTATCCGAACGGCCTTCGTCGGTCTTTCGGGACCATTGTTCTATGACTACAAAAATAAGGCTTCCCGGACCGGGGCGGATCTGTCGTCCTCGCCGAACGCGGTGTTGGTGGCACCAATCTCATTGATGCTTCTGTACGACGAGATATGGTTCCTTACCAGAAGCCTGTGTCCTGAGAATTTGCGCCAATGCGCCTTCGTCAGATTTGTCGACGAGAGCGGCGCGCTCGATGATCTCGATCCAGATGACGCGCAAAAGTGGCTCGAACTCAACTCAAGTTCGCTTGAAACGGCCGCTTATAAAATCATGCGCGAAGAATTTTTCGATCATTATCGGGACGTGCTTCACAACACGGGAATTAACTGGAGCAATGCGTGCGACAACCATACCCATGGGTTGAAGATTGGTCCTTTTGAGGTCGGCGCCAACTCGGCCAGCTTTCGCTCGTTGCTCTTCGATCTGTATATTTTGGAGAAGCTTGAACGTCCGTATGTGGACCTTGTCACGAACCCCTACCTCGAGAAATGCCTCGAGAGCAGCCTTTTCCCGGCCGGGAAGCTAAGCTTCTCGGAGCGGCTCATTGGTCGGCGTTTGTTGAACTGGCAAACGCCGTCGGGACCCTATCGCCCTGAAATCGAAGACCTGAGACAACATCGTTTTCTCGAGGATTATCGAAGCTGGGTTGCGAAGCTAGACGGCAAGTTTGACGCGCAGGAGGCGGCGGAACGTCAGGAAGCGGTCGAGCGCGAGATTCATAGCGAGATGAGAAGAGCGCTTCTGGAGAAGCTGAATGACGGGCTGCTCGTAAAGAACTCCGCGGTTTTACTTGGCAAGGCCGTACTCGACCTGGCGACTGCTGGCGTAAGCGGATATTTTTTGGATTCGGCTGAAACCGTAAAGAAGCACGTCGAAACCAAGTCGTCGCGCTGGCAAGGATTTTTGCTCGATCTGGAGCGTCCTCAATCAAGCGACCGGTAAGGGGGCTGCAGGCGACGGGAGCGCGGCGCGAGCCTATCCCCCGATGACGGTCGTCACCACCTCGCCGCCGCGCCCAATGGTCAGTTTCCAGTAATTGTGCCGGCCGCTCGTGGCGCGCTCGAGATCGCGCGTCGTTTTGACGGTCACGTCATTGACCGACAGGATCAGGTCGCCTTTTTGAAAATTCACGGCCGCGGCGGTCGATCCATCTTCGATCTCGCTGATGACGACGCCTTCGCTGGCGCCGTGCAGCGACATCTCCTCGATGACCGCGGGCGAGAGATTGACCACGGTCGCGCCGGCGAAGGGCGAGGCGCCGGTGAGCTTTACGGGATCGCGCGCGGGAATCTCCGCCGCGGGGGTCAGCGTCAGCGTGACATTCAACGGCTTGCCGTCACGAATGATGGCGAGGGAGGCGGTTCCGCCGAGCGGCTTCGTCGCGATGCGATAGCCAAAGCTCTCCGGATCGTCGACGCTCTGCCCGTCGATGGCGGTGACGAGATCGCCCTGCTTGATGCCGGCTCTAGCGGCCGGCCCGTCGCTGGCGACGTCGGCGACAAGGGCGCCGGAAGGGCGGTCG
>DAITNE010000187.1:0-2271 GCA_036834765.1 Methylocella sp. | reverse complement strand
GAATCGGCGATTTCGCGAGAGACGGTCTGCAGGCTGGCGCCGAACCAGGGCCGGCGAACCCGTTGGCCGTTTTTCGCAGCGGTGATGACGATCTTCACCATGTTGACGGGGATCGCGAAGCCGATTCCGACCGAGTTGCCGGTTTGGGTGAAAATCGCGGAATTGATGCCGATCAGGCGCCCCTTCATGTCGATCAGGCCGCCGCCCGAGTTGCCGGGATTGATCGCGGCGTCAGTCTGGATGAAAAATCCGGAGTCGGAGATGCCGGCCTGCGTGCGCGCCACCGCCGAGACGATGCCATGCGTCACGGTCTGTCCGACGCCGAACGGGTCGCCGATGGCGAGCACGATGTCGCCGACTTCGAGCGCGTCCGAATCGCCAAGCTCAACGACGGGAAACGCGCCGCCGCCTTTTAGGCGCAGGACGGCGAGGTCCGTGCGCTGATCGCGAAGGACGATGTCGGCGTCGAATTCGCGCTTGTCGGCGAGCGCGACCTTGACGTCCGTCATGCCTTCGATGACGTGAACATTGGTGACGACGAGGCCCGAAGGGTCGACGAGAACGCCAGATCCGAGCGAGCGCGCTGTGGAGCCGCCGGGATGGCCGCCGCCGCCAAAGAAGCGCTCGAAAAAGGGATCGTCGAACAGCGGGTTCTTCGGCCTCTTATCGGTGCGCGACGCGTAAACATTTACGACGGCGGGCTGCGCCTTTTTGACGACCGGCGAAAAAGACAGGTACTCTTCGCCGGTCGAGGTTGGCGCTTGCCGCACGGGGTCCGCCGCCGCCGGACCTGAGCAGGCGAAAGAGCCGAGCAGCAGCGCGGCTAAGGCCGCGCGCGCGTGGACCAACGTTGGAACGCGCGAAAAGAACGCTTTTGCCGTCATGGATCGCTCCAGTGATCGAGCATCCCAATAGATTGTGTCAGCCCGGCGCCCCGGCCAAAGCCGGAGCGGTGCGCTCAGGCCGCGCTTTCGTCCGCCCCGCCTTGCGCCGGACCCGAATCCCGACCCTTCGCGGTCACGTCGCGATCGACGAACTCGATCACGGCCATCGCGGCGTTATCGCCATAACGGAAGCCGGCCTTGAGCACGCGCGTATAGCCGCCATGCCGTTCCTTGTAGCGGGGGCCGAGGACCGCGAATAATTTGCCGACCAGCGCGACATCCTTGATCTGCGCGATCGCCTGGCGGCGCGCATGCAAATCGCCGCGCTTGCCGAGCGTGACGAGCTTCTCGACAATGGGGCGCAGATCCTTGGCTTTCGGCAGGGTCGTAACGATCTGCTCGTGCTTGATCAGCGCCTGGCACATATTGGCGAACATCGCCTTGCGATGCTCATGCGTGCGGCCGAAGCGGCGATGGGCGTTGCCGTGATACATTGGCTGTCTCCATTATTTTGCGGCCGCCGTGCCAAGGTACGGCCGCTCGTTTTCGTCCCGCCGCCCGAAAGGGCGGTCAGGCGAGTTGTTTGATCTAGTAGTGCTCTTCGAACCGCTTGGCGAGTTCGTCGATATTGTCCGGCGGCCAGCCGGTGACCTCCATGCCGAGATGCAGGCCCATCTGGGCGAGAACCTCCTTGATTTCGTTCAGCGACTTGCGGCCGAAGTTCGGCGTGCGCAGCATTTCGCCTTCGCTCTTCTGGATGAGATCGCCGATGTAGACGATATTGTCGTTCTTCAGGCAATTGGCCGAACGCACCGACAATTCGAGTTCGTCGACTTTCTTGAGCAGGGCCGGGTTGAAGGCGAGCTCGGGAATCGAAGGCGTCAGCTCGACGCGGCGCGGCTCCTCGAAATTGACGAAGACATTGAGCTGATCCTGCAGGATGCGCGCGGCGAAAGCGACCGCGTCCTCGGGCGTCAGCGCGCCATTGGTCTCGACCTGCAAGGTCAGCTTGTCGAGGTCGAGGTTTTGGCCTTCGCGCGTGTTCTCGACGCGATAGCTGACCTTTTTGACCGGCGAATAGAGGCTGTCGATCGGGATCAGCCCGATCGGCGCGTCTTCGGCCCGGTTGCGGTCCGCCGGAACATAGCCCTTGCCAGTGTTGACGGTGAATTCAAAGCGGATCTCGGCCCCTTCGTCGAGCGTGCAGATGACGAGGCCGGGGTTCAGGATCGCGATGTCGCCCGTGGTCTGGATGTCGCCGGCGGTGACCTTACCGGGTCCCTGCTTTTTCAGGACCATGCGCTTCGGGCCATCGCCCGGCATCTTGATCGCGATGTCCTTGATGTTGAGCACGATGTCGGTCACGTCCTCGCGGACGCCCGGGATC
>DAITNE010000186.1:0-4607 GCA_036834765.1 Methylocella sp. | reverse complement strand
GCCGGTGATGCCGGGAATGAACGCCACGGGAACGAAAACAGACAGCAAAACCAGCGTGATGGCGATGATCGGCGCGGTGATCTCGGCCATCGCGGCCTTGGTCGCCTCGGCTGGCGTCAGCTCTGGATGGCTCTCCATCTTGGCTTCGACCGCCTCGACGACGACGATGGCGTCGTCGACGACGATGCCGATCGCCAGAATGAGGGCGAGCAGCGAGACAGTGTTGGCCGAATAGCCGACGGCGTTGAGGACGATGAAGGTGCCGATGAGGCTGACCGGCACGGCGATGGTCGGGATCAGCGTCGCCCTGAGGCTGCCGAGGAAGAGGAAGACGACCAGCACGACGAGGATGAAGGCCTCGACGAGGGTATGCTCGACGACGGTGATGGTCGCCGAAACGAAGGTCGTCGGGTCATAGGTAACCTTCCACTCGAGATCCTCGGGGAAGGTTTTCGCGGCGTCCGCCAGCTTCGCCTTGACCGCGGCGAGCGTCTGCAGCGCGTTGGCGCCCGGCGACTGATAGACGCCGATCAGGGTCGCCGGCGCGCCGTTGAGGCGTGTCGCGCGGTCAAGGTTCGACGCGCCGAGCTCAAGGCGGGCGACGTCCGAGAGGCGCAGCACCGAACCGTCGGGATTGGTGCGGATGATGATTTTCTTGAAATCGTCGACGGAGGACAGGCGCCCCTTGGTCTGGATGTTCAGCTGCAGTTGCTGGTCGTCGGAGATCGGCCGCGCGCCGATGCGCCCGACCGCGGCCTGCACATTCTGGCTCTTCACGGCCTTGATGATATCGGCCGAGGTGAGCCCGAGGCCGGTCAGCCGGTCGGTCTGCACCCACACCCTTATGGCGTAGTCCTGCGGGCCGAAAAGCTTCGCGTCGCCGACGCCCGCGGTGCTCCTTATGTCGTCGACGAGGTTGATCGTCGCGTAGTTGGAGATGAACAGCTCGTCATGGGTGCGTTGCGGCGAATAGAGGGCGATGACGCCGAGCAGCGCCGAAGATTGCTTCTTGACGTTGACGCCCTGCCGCTGGACGTCTTCGGGCAGCTTGGAGAGCGCAGTCTGCACCCTGTTGTTGACGTTGACGGTATTGATGTCGGGGTTGGTGCCGAGTTCAAAGGAGACCAGCAGCGAATAGCTGCCGTCGTTGCCGCTGACGCTCTTCATATAGATCGCCTTGTCGACGCCGACGATCTGGCTTTCGAGCGGCTGGGCGATCGTCGATTCGACAACGGCGGCGGAGGCGCCGGGGTAAGATGTGGAGACGGAGACCTGCGGCGGGACGATATCGGGATATTGCGCGATCGGGATCGCCAGCAGGGAGACGAGGCCAGCGATGGTCGTCACCAGCGCGATGACGATGGCGAGCCGCGGCCGGTCGACGAAGACGGATGAGAGCATCGCTCAGCTCCGGCCGGGCGTCTTGGCCGCCGGCGAGGCGACGACGGGCGAGCCGGGCCGCAGGGCCTCGACGCCCTCGACGATCACCTGCTCGCCGCCCTCCAGCCCCGATTCGACGATGGCGTTCGGGCCGCTCTCGCCGCCGATCTTGAGACGCCGGACCGCCGCCTTGCCGTCCTCGACGATAAAGACATAGACGCCCTGCTGGTCGGCGATGAGGGCGGACTGCGGCACGAGGATCTTCTCCTCCAGCTTGTTGGCCTCGATGGAGACCTTGACCAACTGGCCGTCGATCAGCTGCCCCTTCGGATTGGGCACGCTCGCGCGCACCAAGACGCTATCGGTCGCCCGGTCGACGGAGACGTCGACGAAATTGAAGACGCCGGGGTACTCATAGACCGAGCCGTCCGAGAAGCGCAGGTTCGCGGTCAGGCCCGCGCCGCCGGCCCGGCGCCGGTCGCCTTCGAGCTGGAGGAATTCGCGCTGGCTCACGGGAATCGTCACATACATCGGGTCCTGGCTGACGATGGTCGTAAGGATCCCGCTGTCCGGCCCGACGACATTGCCCTTGGTGACGCTGGTGCGCCCGATCAGCCCGGAAATCGGCGCCTTGATCTCGGTATAGCTGAGGTTGATGTTGGCCGTCTGAAGATTGGCCTCTGCGACCAGCTCGTCGCCCTTCGCCGTCTGCTCCTCGGCGAGCCGCTTGTCGCGGTCGGCGATGGAGCCAGACTGCTTGTTGAGCAGCGTTTCGGCGCGCCCGAGCTGGCCGGTGGCGTTGACCACGACGCCCTTTGCCCGGACGAGGGAGCCGCGCGCTTGCTGCACCGCCGCTTGGAACGGCTCGGGCTCGATGCGGTAGAGGACCGCGCCCTCCTTGATGGAGTCGCCCTCCTTGAACAGAACCTCCTGCAGGAAGCCGGTGATGCGCGCGCGCACGCTGACGCGCTCGACCGCCTCGATGCGGCCGACGAATTCCTGCGCGGGATTGATCGGCTGCTTTTCGGCCAGAACCGTGCCGACGCGCGTCGCCGCCGGTTCCTGCGCGGATGCCGGATGCGGCGGAAGGGCGACCGCCGCCGCGAGAAGGACGACGGCGAGCGGGGCGGCGAAAGTCGAAAGACGCATGGCTTCCTCCCGGGGCCGCCTCCAGATGCGGCCTCAAAATGCGGCGATCGTCGGCGCCCATTGCGAGCGGCGCGTCAGCTTGCGGAGAACGAGGGGTCCGGGCGCGGGGGCGCCGTGAAGAATGGCGGCGGTGGTTTTTGCTTGGCGGTCAGCGTGCCGGGACGGAGTCGGAAAGTCAATCTTGCGCCGGCTTCCACCTGTCGAGCCTTGACCGGCATGTCGTAATGTGGAGAAACTTGCGGCCTGAAAACGCAATGTGAATCATCGCCTAACGACATTGCGAAGCTTGGCGGCCGAGGCTGGCGGCCGGCTGGCCAAGGGGGAGCGAGAAAAGCGATGAGCGATCATCTTGCCGACATCAAAAAATACGCCAAGAAGCCGGTCAACGAAGCCGCTCTCGCGGGCCTCGAAAAGACCTACCGGCTGGTGCTGAGCCACGCCGACTCGCGCTTCGTCGCGTGCAGCGATCCGAACGAAGTCGAAACGGTGCGCGAGAACTTCCTTAAGAAGAAGCTGGCGCTGAGCGGCGGCGATCTCGACGGCGCGATCAAAAGCGTCTGCCAGGCGATGAAGGATGAGCGCAACAAGTCGCGCCTCACCTTCTACTATCTGCTGGCGGAGCATTTCGACAAGCTCGGCCAGTTTTCGGCCTGACGGCGCGGCGGCCTAACGGCGCAATTGACGATCAGGCACCGATCAACTTCGGGGCTTCGTCGGCGTCGCCCCACCCGCATGACTGGCACAATTGTACGGTCGAAACGTCGTTTCGGCTCCTCTCGATAGACGCCTTGAACGCCGAAACGAAATCCTCCTTCGCCGCGACGAGGCCCACTCCGTCTTGCGATATGGCGGCGAAAATAGCTGTCGCCGCGGCTTTGACGGCTTCGTCTCCGAGGCAGGATTCAATGGCCTCGAAGACGTCTTGCTCGCGCTCTGCGGCGACGCAAACCTCAAGATAAAGATTACAAGACATCCATTGCCACTGCAGTTTCCAGCCAAGACACCATTTATCCCATGGCGTGATCGAGCACATTTTCAGGCACTCAGCGCGACTTTGCGGGTTCGTTACAGGCTCCCGCCAGTGCGCAAGTTTCCGCAAGACACGTAATTGCTGTCTTCCTTTATTACTTTTGTGCTGCAAGTGACATTCATACAAAGACGTATCTGTCGGCGCTTTATTTGAACAGATATATATATTGCCTTCCATCTCATCGCTTCCCGATATTCGATGGTCGCAAGCGTGGCGGAGCTTTGGATAGATGTTATTGAATAATAGAAAGGATCTTGCAAGAACTTGCAAGCCTTGGAAATAAAGACGTCGGCAAGGCCGATTTGCTATGTGCGTCGCAGCAATTAACGCTGATCGACTGGGATATCGCAAATAGAGCGCCGCGAGGCCGCGCGCGTCTAAAGCAGCGGATCAAGCATGCGGGCGACTCCCTCGACGGTGTCGCGGAAGGTCGAGACGGGCAGGACGCCTTTTTGCGTCTGGTCCTGCAGCGTCTCGATCCATTTCGCGACGGCGCCGGTCTGCTCCGGGCCATAGACGATGGCGTTCGCCTCGAAATTCAGGAACAGGCTGCGCGGGTCGATGTTGACCGAGCCGACCATGGCCAGCAGGTCGTCGACGAGGACGATCTTCGCATGCACCATGCCGCCGATGAAGCGGATGACGCTGACCCCGGCCGCCGCCGCGTCGCGCAGGGGCTGCCCGCGGGCGAGATCCGCGATGAGATGATTGGACGGGTCCGGCACATAGACGCGGACGTCGACGCCGCGGTGAGCGGCGAGCGCGAGCGCGTCGCCGAGGCCCTCCGGCGGAATGAAATAGGGCGTGACGATCCAAAGGCGCCGGCGCGCCGAGAAAGCGGCCGAGACGATCGCGGCGTAAACCGGATCGCCCGGGACGTCGGGACCTGACGGCGCGATCTGCACGACCGCCTCGCCGGCGGCGAGCGGCGCGCCCAACGGCGCTTCGATGCGGTGGCCGGTGACGAACTGCCAGTCGGCGGCGAAGATGGCGGCGTAGTCGCGCACGGCCGGACCCTCGAGCAGGAAGGACAGGGCGCGCCAGCGCC
>DAITNE010000185.1:0-4639 GCA_036834765.1 Methylocella sp. | reverse complement strand
AGCGAGTCCTGCTCGCCCTGACGCAAAAAGGCGTCAGCCGCGAGGACGCCTACGCCTATGTCCAGCGCAACGCCATGCCGGTCTGGCGCGGCGAGGGCGATTTTTTAACGCTGCTCAAGGCCGACCCCGACGTCAGCAAGGCCCTCACCGCGGCGGAACTCGAATCGCTGTTCGATCTCGGCTATCATCTCAAAAACGTCGATTATATATTTGAACGGGTGTTTGGGCACAGCTGATGCATCGGCCGCGCCTCGGAGCGATCCTTCGAGGCGCGGCTCGCGCGGCCCCTCCTACGCGAGGGGCGCATGCCTCAACCAGAGCAAAGAAAGACGACTCCCATGAACCCCCATTTCCGCCTTGAAGCCGCCGTCGACGCGATCGTCGCGGACGCAGGCCTTCACGCGCGCTGGCTGAACACATTCTCCTATCTGGAATATGTCGGCTTCCGCAAAATCGTGAAGAGCCAGAGAGCCGAGGCCTTGACCGCCGAAATCCTCAACCACGCGCTGGAGGAAGGCCGCCACGCCCTCGGCCTCAAAAACATCGCGCTCAAGATCGGCGGCGAGACCTTCGCGACCTATGCGCCGGCAAACATGCTCTGCGGCGACGAGGCGGAGGACTATTTCCAAAATCTCGACGCCGCCTGCGACGCTATTTTCGCCGACAGGCCCGACGCGCTGCGCGTAAAACTCGTCTATTGCTATGTGACCTGGCTGATCGAGCGCCGCGCGCTGCAGGTCTATGGCGTCTACAAGAACGCGCTCGGCGCTTCGCCCGTCGCCGCCCGCATCGCCGGGCTGCTGCTGGAGGAAGAAAAGCATCTTTCCGATGTCGAAGCCGAAATCGGCGCGGCGGATCCAGATTTCGCGGCGCGGGCGCCAAAGCTGGAGGCGATCGAGGCGCGGCTCTACGAGACCTTCATCGATGCGCTGGTCGCAGATCTCGCGCGGCCGAAGACGCTCGCGCCCGCCTGAACATGCGAACCTCCGACGCCGACATATTGCTCGTTCCGGGCCTTGGCGGATCAAGCCCCGATCATTGGCAAAGCCGCTGGGACGCCAAGCTGCCGACGGCGCGCTTCGTCGCGCAAAGCGATTACGACCAGCCTGACCTCGAAGCCTGGCGCGCGCGGCTCATCGAGGAAATCTCGCGCGCGGAGCGCCCGGTCGTTCTGGTCGGGCACAGTCTCGGCGTCCTCGCCATCGCCCATGCCGCGCCGCTCCTGCGCGATCTTCAAGTCAAAGGCGCCTTTCTCGTCGCGCCGCCCGCCCCCGAGACGATCGCCGCGATCCCATCGATCGACCCTGCCTTCGCCGCGCCGCCTCTCGAACCGCTGCCTTTTCCGAGCCTCGTCATCGCCAGCCGCGACGACCCTTATGCGCCCTACGCCGACAGCGAAAGGCTGGCCGGAACCCTCGGCGCGGAGCTCGCCGACGCCGGCAATTCCGGCCATATCAACGCCGACAGCGGCCATGGACCGTGGCCCGAGGGCCTGATGCGCTTCGCCGGATTTTTGAAGACGCTTTAGGGGTGTCGCGCTTGGCGTGTTTCCGGCTGGCATGTTTCTAGCTGGGAAGACGCGCGAGAGTGCGAGGTCAGCACGCCGGGGTCTGATTCATGACGGATATTGTGGAACTGAGAAAGCGCAAGGAACCGCTCAATCTGGCGATTGTGTATGTGGATCCGGACCTGTTCATCGAGCATTTTATGGGCTGGCTGGAGATTACCGCCTTCATCACCGCCCAGCGGGCCGGCGAGGCGCAGGTTCCTCCTGATGGCGTGACGCCGGCGCTCTCCGAGGCGCAGTTGCAAAGCCCCGGCGTCCAGAAAGTCGCGAACGACGCCGTGGCGGCCTTCTGCATGACGGCGGCGCTGAAAGGCGACATTGCGGCGGTGGACAAGGTGGAGGCCGCCCTGGTCGAGCGCTTGGGCAAAGAATACCCGGGCGCGTTCGCTTTGTGGCATTTTCGTTCGAAAATCGACAATCCGCAGACGCTGGAGGATTTTGTCGGTCAGGCCGGCAAGAAGCTGCTCATCGGCGACATTCCGCCGCCGCCGCTGCGCGCGAAGGAGAACTGGAGCACGGGCCTGCGCTTCTTCGAGAAGGCGCGTAATTCGAGCTTCATCCACGAAATCATGTTTCCGCTGGCGAAATGGACGCGCGAGCGCTGGACCGAGACGCTCGACAAGGGCGTCGCCTTCCTGCAGCACACCGAGGATAATGTTCCAGCTCTGCGCGAAACGCTGGCCGACGCGCGGAACGATCAGCCCTTCATCGCCAATCTGCTTTTGAAGCTCGCTCCCGCCGTGGATATGGAGCTGACCGACGACTATCAGGGATTTCTTCGATCCCTGGCGCGCCGGACCTGACAGGCCGCGAGATTGCGCCAGGCGACGGCGCGCTCCGGTTCCGACGAATTACAGCGCCTGCCAGAACCTCACCGGCTCGCCACGCGCGGGCGTTACGACCTCGCCCTCCCACATCACCTTCACCCCGCGGATGATCGTGCCGATGGGCCAGCCGACGACTTCTTTGCCATGATAGGGCGTCCAGGCGGCCCGCGAGGCGATCCAGCGATCCTCGATGACCGCGCGGCGCTTCAAATCCACAATGGTGAAATCGGCGTCATAGCCGACCGCGATGCGGCCCTTGCCGGCGATGCCGAAGAGGCGGGCCGGTCCGGCGCTGGTCAAATCGACGAAGCGCTGGATCGACAGCCGTCCCGCCGCGACATGATCGAGCATGACCGGAACCAGCGTTTGCACGCCGGTCATGCCCGAGGGACTCTGCGGATAGGGCTTGGCCTTCTCCTCCAGCGTATGCGGCGCGTGATCGGAGCCGAGAATATCGACGATGCTTTGCCTGACGCCATGCCAGATATGGTCGCGATGGCGTGCGTCGCGCACCGGCGGATTCATCTGAAGTTTCGTGCCAAGCCAAGCGTAGTCGTCGCTCGAAAGGGTGAGATGATGCGGCGTCACCTCAACGCTCGCAATGTCCTTGTGGTGGCCGAGAAAATCGATCTCCTCCGCGGTCGAGACGTGCAGCACGTGCACTGTCGCGTGCACCTGCCGCGCGATGCGCACCAGCCGCTGCGTCGATTGCAGCGCCGTCATCTCATCGCGCCAGACATGGTGCGAAGAGGGATCGCCCGCGACGCGCAGTTCCTTGCGCGCGTTGAGCCTCGCCTCGTCCTCGCTATGGAACGCCGCGCGTCGTCGCGTCTGGCGCAGGATCGCCTCAATGCCGGCATCGTCCCCGACCAGCAGCGAGCCGGTGGAGGAGCCCATGAACACCTTGATCCCGGCGGCGCCCGGCAGGCGCTCCAGCTCGGGAATGTGCTTGACGTTGTCAGTCGCGCCGCCGACCCAGAAGGCGAAATCGCAATGCATGCGATGGTTCGCGCGCGAAACCTTGTCGGCGAGCGCCTCTGCGGTGGTCGTCAGCGGATTGGTGTTCGGCATCTCGAACACGGCCGTGACGCCGCCGAGCACGGCCGCGCGGGAGCCGGTCTCCAGATCTTCTTTGTGAGTCAGTCCCGGCTCGCGAAAATGCACCTGCGTGTCGATCACGCCAGGCAGGATCGTGAGCCCCTCGGCGTTGATTGCAAAGCCGGCGCTGACATTTACGAGATCGCCGATCGCGGCGATCTTGCCGGCCGTGACGCCGATATCGGCGACGCCGACGCCATTATGATCGACAATGACGCCGCCCCTCAGGATCAGATCAAAGGTTTGCGGCATAGGGCCTTCCCTTGTTACAAAGCGGCTTGCGCTTTAGATCACGAGGATTTTGGATCGAACCGATCAAAAATCATGAACGTGATCGATTCCAATAATGTAGTGCGGGATGCGGGCGGAAAAGTGCTCACATTTTTCCTTATCCCGCTCTAGCGCGGGCGCAAACACATACAAGCCCGGCGCGGGCGAAGTCGAGGATCGAATGAAAAACAGGATGTGCCTCCTTCCCGACCGCGGCGTCATCAAAGTGGCCGGCGCGGAGACGCAAGGGTTCCTGCACCGGCTCATCACCAACAGCGTCAAGGACATCGAGCCCGGCGACAGCCGGTTCTCTGCGCTGCTGTCGCCGCAGGGCAAGCTTCTGTTCGATTTTTTCGTGGTTCCACTGCCGGAGGGTGAGCCGGGATTTCTGATTGATTGCGTGCGCGAGCAGGGCGCCGCGCTCGCGCAGCGCCTCAACTTTCACAAGATGCGCGCGAAAATTACGATCGAGGATCAGTCCGAGGCGCTTGGCGTCGCGGCGATCCTTGATGACGACGCCAAGGCGGAGGTCGAGGGCGTCGTGTATCGCGACGCGCGCGCGCCCGGCTTGGGCCGGCGCATCATCGCCGCGCGGGAGGCGCTGGCGAAAATCGGCGACGCGGACGCCGCCGAATACGAGTCCCGCCGGATCGCGGCGGGCGTGCCGAAGGGCGGCGTCGACTTCGTCTATGGCGACGCTTTTGTCCAGGACTCGAATCTCGACTGGCTCAACGGCGTCGATTTCAAGAAAGGCTGCTATGTCGGCCAGGAAGTCGTAGCGCGCGTGCATCATCGGAAATCCGCGAAGAAGCGCATCCTGAAGTTTCACTTCGAGGGCGAGCCGCCGGCCCCCGGCGCCGAGATCGCGGCGGGCGGG
>DAITNE010000184.1:0-4654 GCA_036834765.1 Methylocella sp. | reverse complement strand
AGGGTCGCTAAGGCAATGTAGCGAGCGAGGGGAGCCAAACCAAATCCAGCTGGGACACCGTATGAACCCACTGTCTCCCAAACCGCGACGCATTTAACGCGATTGTCTGGATGGATCCCATCCGCATCATGCAATGATTTTAGATCATTTATAGCCTTCGCGTCGGCTCCGGTCGCGGTGTCAGGCGCGAGGCGCACCGACGGTCTTACCCGGTAATGGGCCCAAGCAGCTTCTCTATTCGCAGGAATGTCATGACGGACAATTCCAGAAGCGCCAATCATTCCGACAAGCGCTCGGGCGGCGTATGCGCCCCTTGAAAATCCAATCACGAATATATCGTCGCCGTTCTCATACAAATTCACCAGCGAACCGTATGCATCGAGCACGAGGGCCTTGAGGCCCAACCCGATAGCGCCGCCAAGCCAGCGCTTGAACAGGTTGTCATCTGTTCCCACACCGGCGTGGTAGACGACCCGCTGTTCCAATCCATCATCGCCAAGAGCCTTGATGAGGGCAGATCCTGCAGCAGAGTTGCCTGGATCTAGCTTTGCCACATTGGTATCGCCGCCGGACCCTTCTTTATCCCACGTTCCGTCAATAAGGATTATTATGCGCTTCATACGCCCCCCTAGGACTTGGTTGCGCAACAACTCCTGTGGATGGGATATAACTTATGCTTGCTTCGCCCGCGCGACGTCGAGGTGGTCCATCAGGAGGGTGACTCCTTAAATACAGGGAATTATTGGGCCGATTCCAATAGTTCGCGTGCACATCATCCATTTCTATCTTGTCCCAATGGACGTATCAGTCTCGAACAACAAGCATCGCCACATATCTTGCCAATCCCGGATTAAGTCTGCACACGCCGTCGGACCGGATCACGAAATCACTCGGATCAAATACGTGGCTCTTTATGAATTCCAGCACACTCCTATCCACCTTCGGCCGAAAAGGCTCTATTAAATCGAAAATAAAAGCTGCCGAGCCATTATTGCCTTCGTGCATAATTCCAATTGTCGGATCATAACCCTCGGCAATTGCATTAATTTGCAATTGGCTCTGAAGCAGCGTGTAGGCGTAATTCAAAATAGCGTTTACCGAGTGCGACGCATTCCGGTTACCGGCTCGAAGAAATAGCGATGAGTGCTGGCCAATTTCCTTCCATGAATCCGGAATTGGTCGGCGGCCAATTCCCCGCCATTTAATCGGCGTGCCTTTCCACGCCCGGAAATAAGACGCCGCGGCGTTCGCTTCCAAGACCCGCAATTGCATAATTGATTTTGGGTGATTTTCATCTAATTGCGTCAGCGTGGAATAGGCTTTTTCCATCGCCTTTTCCCAGGCGGGCGAGCGGCGAATTGATTTTTCGAGGGTGGAAATTGAATTTTCGATTTTCGCTATGATTTTCGCGACGGAAAATTCCATCCGCTTAATTTCGTCGGCCCGCGTTTCGCGCTGCCATTGCACCCGAAATGGATTAGCCGAGTAGCCCGAGCGAGAGGGCCGTCCTGTAGCGCGCCGCGAGCCCGAAGGATTAAAGGCTCCACGGCCAAATAACCGGGCGCGGTTCCGGCGGCGGCCCAAGAAGCACGAAACAGAGCTGCCGTGAACGCGTCGGCGAATTTCCTCAAACATGCCGACGACGACCCCGATGATAATCGCCGTCGCCTCTCCTCGCCCCGAGGAGGATACATCCTATGCGAGCGCAATTCCGCAGGCGGAAATTGTAAAATAATCGAAATGCGCGAAGTTTCCGCGCCGAATCGACCCCTTGAAAATATTTATCATGGTTAACGGCGGACGCGGCTGTAAAATGGATGGGAGCCGCAAAGCCGCTAGGGCGCGCAAAGATCGGCAAAGGCATGGGAATTGCTGCGGACCGAAAATCCGGACCAATTATCGAGATCCCGCGCGGTTCCATGTCAGAAATCAGCCACCCGTGGAGGCTTCGAACGAACAATATTGTCCAGATGGACAATCTGATCGACTTCGGCGACGTGCCGCCCGAGGTCAACCAGGTCTTGCAGCGCGGCGTGTCGCTTTACCGACATGATGCGATTGGCGCCGACGCCGCCTTTCGCGAGGCCCTTGAACTGCGGCGCGACGCTTTGCCGACCTATCTGTGTCTTTATAAAATCCACATCTATCAGGGCAATCTCGACGAAGCGCTGGCGATCGCCGAGGCGGGACTCGAAGAGGCCGCGCGCCAGGCGGGGCTTGATCCCGATTGGACGGCCTGGACGAGCGGCCAGATTTCTTCTGACGTCAACGGGCCGGCGCATTTCGCGCTTTATACGTTGAAGGCGCTGTCCTTCATCCATCTGCGCCGGGACGAAAAGGCGAAATCGCAGCGCTATCTCGCCAAAATCTCGGAATTGGGCGCGATGGAGCTTGTCGGGGGAACTGTCATCGCCGCCTTGGCGGCTGGGGTTGATTAGACTGATTTTCGGAACGTCGTCAGAGGTCCCGGGTATGATCGGGCGCTATCGAAGAAAGGGTGTGCGGGAAGCATGGAAACGACATTCATTCGGACGACTTCGGACGGTCGCAAAGTCGAGGTAATCGGCGCCCATATCTGCGTCGACGGCAAGCCCGTCGCCGATCAGCTTGTGGAGGTCGGCGCTCATCCGAACAAGGCGGCGATCCTTCATTCGCTTCCGAACGCCGCCTTCATGGCTGGCCCGATCGTTTTGACTGCCGAGGAAGGTTCTGTGGTGCGCGGCGCGCTCGCCGCCGCGACGCCCGCGGAAACCGATCCCGTCGAGATCGACAAGCGCTTCCGCAACGCGTGGAACGCGCGCAGCCGCGCGGCGGGGATCGAGTAGAAATTTCGCTGCGAAGGGCTCAGCGTCAGATAGCCGCCGCCTTGACCGCCTCGATCAGCTGCTTCAACGAGAACGGTTTGGGCAGGAAGGCGAATTCTTCGCCCTCGGGCAGGTTCTTTGCGAAGGCTTCCTCGGCGTAGCCGGAGACGAAAATCACTTTCGCCGTAACGCCGCGCTTGCGCAATTCGCCAAACATCGTCGGTCCGTCCATTTCCGGCATGACGACGTCGGAAACGACCAGATCGATCTTTGCGTGGTTTTGCGCGACGATCTCGAGCGCTTCGAGCCCGGAGGCGGCCTGCAGCACGCTATAGCCGCGCGAGGCGAGCGCGCGCGCGGCGAAAGCCCGCACCGCCTCCTCGTCCTCGACAAGCAGAATTGTGCCATGGCCGGTGAGGTCGGCGGCGGCCTTCGCCGGCGCGCTCAAGGGCGGTGGGTCGCCGGCGCCGGCGACATGGCGCGGCAGCAACACGGTGAATGTCGTGCCGCTGCCGACGGCGCTCGAGCAAATCACATAGCCGCCGGTCTGCTTGACGATGCCATAGACCATGGCGAGGCCAAGACCCGTGCCTTTGCCGACCTCCTTTGTCGTGAAGAACGGCTCGAAGATCTTGTCCTTCACCTCCGGCGCGATGCCATGGCCAAAATCCTCGACTTCGATCGCGACATAATCCGCCGGGGGAAGCGCGCCGTCTTCGAAATCAGCGCATTCGGCGGGCGTTACATTGCGGGTCCGCAAGATGATTTCGCCGCCCCCCGGCATCGCATCGCGCGCATTGACGATCAGATTTACGACGACCTGCTCGAACTGGTTGAGGTCGGCCTTGACGAGCCAGAGATCGCGCCCGTGCCGCAACTCGAGATTGATCTTTTCGCCGACGAGGCGGCGCATCATCATTTGCAGATCGGACAGGACGTCGCCGAGCTGCAACACGTGCGGACGCAGCGTTTGCCGGCGCGAGAAAGCGAGCAGCTGGCGAACGAGACCCGCGGCGCGGTTGGCGTTCTGCTTGATCTGCATGATGTCGCGGAAGGAGGGATCGGTCGGCCGATGATTGGCGAGCAGGAGATCGGAATAGCCGATGATCGCGGTCAGCACATTGTTGAAATCATGCGCGACGCCGCCGGCGAGCTGGCCGATCGCCTGCATTTTCTGCGATTGCGCGAAGTTATCCTGCAGGGTGCGCTGCTCGGTCGTGTCGAGCGCATAGATCGTCGCCCCGGTCTCGTCGGCCTCGCCTGAAGCCGAGATGAAGAGGCGCGCCGAGCGGTCGCCGTCGCCGGCGAGCGCCACGTCGAGCGGCGCGATGTCGGTCTGCGATGCGGCGGCCGCCAGCGCGGCCCGCAGCGCATTGCGGTCGCGCTCTAAAAGGCCGGAGTAGATCGAGCGGGCGGCGTCGTCATCTGATCGCTTCAAGGCCTCCGGCATCAGCCGCGCGAAGGCGGCGTTCGAGCGCGCGATGCGCCCGCCCGCATCAAGAATGGCGATTGCCATGGGCGTCGCATTGAAAACCCGCGCGAACCGCGCCTCGGCGGCGCGCGGATCGTCGGCGGGATCTTCGGCCGGCGCCTCGCCCGGCGCGCGGCTCGCCGCCGCAGTGAGGGAGCCCTCGGCGGCATCGCCGCCTGGAAGCAGGGACTCCTGCCCGTCGCGTTCGCGGGTGACGTCCGCAATGGTCCAGAGGCTGGCGCGCCGCCCCTTCGCCCCGACCAGAGGCCTCACCTTGATCTGGCGCCAGCCGCCCCGCCCTTCGCCGCCGGGCGAGGGACTTAAGCGCAGTTCCTCCACGGCCGGCCAGGGGAGCAGCACTCCCTCAGGTATACCGTCT
>DAITNE010000183.1:0-4665 GCA_036834765.1 Methylocella sp. | reverse complement strand
CTTGGCCTCAAGCAACGGCCCCGGGCATGCGCTGCCTCGCGCGTCGATGACCTTCGCGGCCTGTACAGTGGTGAGGTCCATCTCTAGTTCTCCTCTTTGAGTGATTAGCTAATAGCCATTAGCTGTTAGCCAGAGCGGGATAGGGGCCACCTGGCGGCTACGGCAGGCAGCTATTAGCTAATAGCTAGATAAACAACGACGTGCGGCTCTTGTCGGCGGCGGCTCTCGGGCGCGGCCCGGCGAGATTTCGCTCGCCCATCATGGCGTCCTTTTTCTCGATGAACTGCCGGAATTCCAGCCCCAGGTCCTGGATAGCCTGCGCCAGCCGATCGAGACCGGCGAGGTCGCCATCGCGCGCGCCAATCATCGCATCGTCTATCCAGCGCGATTTCAGCTCGTCGCTGCGATGAATCCGTGCCGCTGCGGTCACGCGACGGACCCGGGCTTTTCCTGCAATCGCCAGCCCAATGCGCGCTGCGTCGCGCAATATCAGGCGCGGCTTTCGGGTCCCTTGCTCGACCGCATCGATCTTCACGTCGAGGCGCCAGCGGTCGCGCTGCGGACTTGATGCTTCCGCCGCCCGCGGAGGGGTCCGCCGAGGTGGCGGAGCGCGTCGCCGCGGCCCGCGCGATCCAGGTGCGCCGATATGCCGAACTCGGCCTCGCCGGCGTCGGATCGAACGCCGCCGCCCCTGCCGCCGTGATCGAAGCGGTCGCGCAGCCGGACGCCGGGGGGCTCGCTTTGGTTCAGGAGGCGTCGGACCGCCTGCGTCTGTCGGCGCGCGGATTTCATCGCATTTTGAAGCTTGCCCGCACAATCGCGGATCTCGACGGAGCGAGGATCGTCGAGAGCCTTCATCTGGCCGAAGCCTTGTCCTACCGCGTCGACGCCGCTGCGTCATCCGGCGAGGGTTATGCTTCGCCAGCCGCATCGGCTATGAGCTGTTTTGCTCCGGAGACATAATTATTTCGATTCGCTTCATTATGTCCAAGCTGCGAGCGCACAAACGGGTCCCCCGGACGAATGACGGCGATTGAAAACCATGACGCGACGGACGCCGCCTCCGCCTCCGCCGTTGCGAACGGATTGGCCGCGGCGCGCGTCAGCGCCGCGCGTTACCGCGACTGGATCGTCGCAAAAGCGCTTCCGCTCTGGTCGACGGTCGGCTTCGATGCGGGGCAGGGGATGTTTCAGGAACGGCTCGACTGGAGCGGGGCGCCGCAAGAGACCGCCGCGCGCCGCGCAATGGTCCAGTGCCGGCAGATTTATGTCTTTTCGCATGCCGCGCATCTTGGCTGGTTTCCCGAAGGCGGCCGCCTCGCCGAGATCGCGATGGACTCGCTTCTCGGCAAATTTTGCGACGATCGCGACCCGTCCGGCGGGTTCGCGTTCTCGGTCAGCGCGGAGGGGCGCGTCATCTCTTCCGTTCGTGACGCCTATGCGCACGCGTTTGTACTGTTCGCTATCACGTGGCTCCATCGCCTGAACGGAGACCCGCGCCTGATCGACTATGCCGACCGGATCATCGCCTTCATCGATGCGCGCCTTCAGGACCCCGTCAACGGCGGCCTCCATGATGGCGCGCCGGTCGCGGACAGGAGCAAGCGGCAAAACCCGCATATGCATCTGCTCGAGGCCTCATCGCCCTTGAGATCGCCGCGCCCGGTCGGGGCTATCTCGAACGCGCCAAAAAACTGATCGAGATCTTCAAGACGCGGCTTTTTCTCGCCGACCCCGGCGTGCTGCTCGAATATTTCGCGGAGGACTAGAGCTCTCATCCCGATATGCTGAAGCGCCGGATTTTCGAACCGGGCCACCATTTCGAATGGGTTTGGCTCCTGCGCGAATATGAAAAGCTTTCCGGCGACGATTTGAGCCCCTGGATCCGTCAGCTCGATGGCGTCGCCCGGCGGAACGGCCTCGCCAAAAGCGGGCTTATCTTCGACGAGCTGGGCGCCGACATGAGCGTGTTGAAACGCTCGCATCGGATCTGGCCGCATACGGAGGCCGCTAAGGCGGCCGTCGCGACGCGCTGCGGGGGAGAGAGCGCGGCGGCGCAGTTCGCCGCGGCGATGCTCGACGCGCTCGCCGAAAGGTTTCTCGACAAGCCCTTCACCGGCGGCTGGGTCGACCACATCAGCGCGGAAGGGACGCCCCTCGTTGATTACGCGCCCGCGAGCTCCCTCTATCATCTGTTCCTGGCGGCGGCGGAAACGTCGCGCGCTTTCCCGCCCGGGCCTGGCGGCGAACGCGTCTTTCACGCGAAATGAAAGCCGTGTCGCGCAGGGATCGAAACGCGATCGCGCCGCGAGCCTTTCGGGCAGTGATGAAGGCTGCGCCGGCCCGTTCCGCTATTTTGCTTCGGCGCCGTTTTCGCGGTAAAACGCAGCTGTGTTCTTGCCGGACTTTTGTTAACCCTTCATTCTCCTCCCGGCGCCTTCGGCGAGGCCGATGCGCCGCTTGCGGATTGGATTCCTGAGCGCTTCCTGTTCTGGATCGCTTCGCGAGTTGTCGCGTCGCGGTGATCGGCGATTTGATCCTGGATTGCTATTTGCACGGCGCCATCAGCCGGATCTCGCCGGAAGCACCCGTCCCGGTCGTTCGCTCGCTCGCGGAAGAAATCGTTCCCGGGGGCGCGGCCAATGTCGCGGCGAACATAGCGACGCTCGGCGGCGTGGTCGACGTCGTCGGCCCCACCGGGCTGGACAGCGCAAGGGACAATCTGATCGAACGCCTTCACGCGCTTGGCGCGGTCGAGACATCCGGCATGATCGCGGTCGCCGGCCGCCCGACGACCCGAAAGTTGCGCGTGCTCGGAGCCCGGCAGCAGATCGTACGCGTTGACGAGGAGGACACATCGCCCTTCGACAGCCTCGTTGAGGAGCGCCTGCTCAAAGCCGCGATCGATGCGACGGATCGCGCCGATGTCGTCGTTCTGTCCGATTACGGCAAAGGCGCGCTGTCGACCCGGATTCTGCGGGAAGTCATAGACCGCTGCAACGCAACGCAAAAGAAAGTGCTTGTCGATCCCAAGAGGATCTTTCGGCCTATCGCGGCGCCACGATCCTTACGCCGAACCGTGCTGAATTGACCGCTGCGACCAGGCTTCCCTGCGAGAGCGACCGCGAGGCGCAGTTGGCCGCCGCCGCCGCCCAGGAGACGAGCGAGGCGAATATTCTGCTCACCCGTTCGGAAAAAGGCATGTCGTTCTTTCCGGTCTCGGGCGCGCCGATCCATCTCGCCACCGTGGCTCAAGACGTGTTCGACGTGTCGGGCGCGGGCGACACGGTGATTGCCGTTCTCGCGGCCTCTCTGGGCGCCGGTCTCTCCATTCTCGAGTCGATGAAGCTGGCCAATCACGCCGCTGGCATCGTGGTCGCGAAGGTCGGCACGGCTTGCGTAACGCCTGACGAACTCTACGCCTCTCTGGCGTCGGAACTGGCCTCGGCTTCGGTCAACGACGGCCGGCATATCAGCCGCGAGCAGGCCGTCGCGCAACGCTGGGCCTGGGCCAGGGAAAAGCTGACCGTTGGCTTCGCCAACGGCTGTTTCGATCTTTTGCACCCGGGTCACGTCTCCCTCATCAAGCAGGCCGCCGCCACCTGCGACAGGCTCATCATGGCGCTGAATTCCGACGCCTCCGTGCGGTGCCTCAAAGGGCCAAGCCGCCCAATCCAGAACGAAGAATCGCGCGCCGCCGTGATGGGCGCGATCAAAGGCGTATCCGCCGTGGTGATTTTTGACGAAGATACGCCGCTTGACCTGATCAAGGCTCTGCAGCCGGACATTTTGATCAAGGGCGCCGATTACACGGAAGATAAGGTCGTCGGCGCCGATATCGTCCGGGCGCGGGGCGGCCGGGTCATCCTGGCGGAGCTTTCGGCGGGACAATCGACCTCGAAGCTGGTCGCGAAAGCCGAAACGGCGCAATGAGCTGGGATTGACCTCGCGTCGGCGTATCAAGCCTTTTCCTTTATGGCGGCGAGTGCGCGATCGACGAGCGTTGGCTTGGACGCGTCAAGGCGCAGCCAGTCGACCTGACCAACGGGCTCGTCCGCCTGGGCCGCCGCGATCGCGGGCCCGGCGTCGGATGCGTCGTTCCGGCGTTGCGAAACGCGCGCCAGCCTGACCTCCATCGGCGCTTCGAGCCAAAGCCCCGTGAAACGCGCGCCGGCGCGCGCTGCGACATCGGCGCCGGTTCGCTCCTCCTGCTTGAGATGGGCGGCGTCGACCACCACGCTTTGGCCCGCCGCCAGGGCGCGCGCGGCGAGATCGCGCAGACGCTGGTACGTCGCCGCCGATATATCCGGTCGATAGGCTTCCTCCGGCAGCCGCTGAAGCTCGGAAAGATGATAGAGCCGTTTTCGTTCGACATCGCTGCGCAGGTGAATTGCGCCGGGTGCCCGGCCGATCGCGGGCGCGACGGCGCGTGCGAGCGACGTTTTCCCGGTTCCGGAAAGGCCGCCGATCTCGATGAGATGGAGCTGGCTCGGTTCGAAGAGAGCGCATGCAGCGTCGAAAAGGCGGCGCGCCGCCGCGATCGTCGCGGCTGTCCTTGACGCTTCGAGGTTTGTAACGTTGGCGCGGATCGCCGCGCGCAGGCTAAGGAAAAGCGGCAGCGCGGCGAGGCCTTCAAGCTGCGCCTCAAATGCGTCGCCGGCGGGA
>DAITNE010000182.1:0-4687 GCA_036834765.1 Methylocella sp. | reverse complement strand
CCCGCCGCCGTCGTCAGCGGCGGCAACCGGAAGGTCACGTTGGGCGATTACTCGCTTGTGCCCGACATCGCCGTCGTCGATCCGACCCTGACCCTTTCGATGCCACAGGAGATCACCGCCGACACCGGAATCGACGCGCTCACCCATGCGCTCGAGGCCGGCGCGCCGCGGCGCTAGTTCGGCTTCGGCGCCGAGGTTGGCGCCCTCAACGCGCGCGCCCTGATTCTGCTCGGCCGGACGCTGCGGCGATCCGCGGCGTGACCCCCCGGCGACGTGTGTCCGAAGGCCGCTCCGCACGGCGGCGCCCTTGTTCCCGGGCACCCCGCGCCCTAGATTTTCCGTCGTGGCCAAAGCACGGCGTGCAATTGCGCCGGCAAAGCCGCGGCCTGAACGGGGCGCTCGGCGCGCTTTTTGGAACCAAGAAGGCGGCTGGCCGTTTCAGGTCCCAGCGAGTTGGCGTAACGGAGGAAGACGCAAATGAATGCGCCGGCGGTTACGACATCGCAAACCCAACCATCCGCCCTTCGCGATCCTCAAGACCTCGCCGACAGCCTGTTTCGCACGCGACGGCAAACGCACTGTCTCGCGGCGCCTCTTGGCGTCGAAGATCAGGCCGCCCAGGCCAATGAAGACGCGAGCCCGACAAAATGGCATCTCGCGCACGCGACCTGGTTTTTCGAGACCTTCGTCCTGCAGCCCTTTCTGCCCGGCTACCGGACCTTCGACCCGCGCTTCAACTATTGCTTCAACTCCTATTATGAAGCGCAAGGGCCGCGCCAGCCGCGGGCCATGCGTGGCTTGCTCACGCGCCCGACCTGTTTCGAGGTGCGCGACTATCGCGCCCATGTGGACGAGGCGCTCCACGCTGTTTTCGCGGGCGCGCTCGCGGAAGATGAAGAGGTCCTGAAGCGGATCGAGATCGGCGTCCATCACGAACAGCAGCATCAGGAGCTTTTGCTCACCGACATCCTGAGCCTCTTTGCGCAGAACCCTCTGCGCCCGGCCTATCGGGAGGGCGGCCCGCTGCGCGCCCGTCATGAGGCCGAGCCGCTGCATTTCATTCAGTTCGAAGGCGGGCGGCGCGGCGTCGGACACGCCGGCGAGGGCTTCGCCTTCGACAATGAAGGCCCGCGCCACGACGTCCTGTTGCGCCCGTTCAAACTCGCCGACCGTCTCGTGACCAACGCCGAATGGGCGGCGTTCATGAGCGATGGCGGCTACCGCGCGCCGGCCCTGTGGCTCGCCGATGGCTGGGCGCGCGTCGCGCGGGACGGCTGGCGCGCGCCGCTCTATTGGGAGGAGCGCGACGGGCAGTGGCTGGAGATGACTCTCTGGGGCCTCAAGACGATCGACGCCGCCGCGCCGGTCTGCTGCGTCAGCTATTTCGAGGCCGACGCTTACGCCCGCTGGGCCGGCAAGCGGTTGCCGACCGAATTCGAGTGGGAGTTTGCGGCAGGCGGGATCGCGGTCGCCGGCAACATGCTCGGCGCGGACAATCTGGCGCCGCGTCCCTCGCCGCCCGGCTCGGGCTTGAGGCAAATGTTCGGCGATGTCTGGGAGTGGACCCAGAGCGCCTATGCGCCCTATCCCAGCTACCGGCCGGCCGATGGGGCGCTCGGCGAATATAACGGCAAGTTCATGTGCGGCCAGCAGGTGCTGCGCGGGGCGTCCTGCGCGACGTCCGACGCGCATGCGCGCAGGACCTACCGCAATTTCTTCTATCCGCACCAGCGCTGGCAGTTCTGCGGGCTGCGGCTGGCGGACGAGGCCTGATGCAGCAGATCGCCGAAACCTTCGCACCGGCGGCACCGGCCCCGGCAGGCGAGAATGTTGCGCGCGCAGCTCTCGCTGGCCTGTCGCAGCCACAGAAATCGCTGCCGCCCTGGCTCTTCTACGACGCGCGGGGGAGCGAACTCTTCGAGGCGATCACGCTCCTGCCGGAATATTACCCGACCCGGACCGAGGCGGCGATCCTCGAGTCGGCGGCGGGCGATATCGCCGCAGGGGCGCCGCCGGGCGGCGTCCTCGTGGAGTTTGGCTCCGGGTCCAGCCGCAAGACCGAAATTCTGCTGAACGCCCTGCCCGGCCTTTACGCCTACGCGCCGATCGACGTCTCGCGGAGCGCGCTCGATGACGCCCTCGCGCGCCTCGCGCTGCGCTTCCCGCAGCTGCGCGTCATTCCCACGGTGGGCGATTTCGTCGCGCCGCTGGCGCTGCCCGGACGGGTCGCGGGGCACCCGCGTCTCGGCTTCTTTCCCGGCTCGACCATCGGCAATTTCGCGCCGGCCGAAGCGCGCGATCTTCTGGCGCATATGGCGCAAACGCTGGGCCCGCGCGGCAGGCTCGTCATCGGCGGCGATTTGCGAAAGGATCTCTCGATCCTGCTTCCGGCCTATAACGACTCGGCCGGCGTGACGGCGGCGTTCAACGTCAACATCCTCGCCCGGCTGAACCGTGAGGCGGGAGCCGATTTCAATCTCGATCGCTTTGTCCATAGCGCGATCTTCAACGCCGCCGAGGGACGCATCGAGATGCATCTTGTAAGCATCGAGCCGCAGCGCGTCGCGATCATGGGGCGCAGCTTCGATTTTGCGGCCGGCGAAAGCATCCACACCGAGAACTCGTACAAATATTCGATCCCGCAGTTCGAGGACCTCGCCCATCGCGCCGGCTGGACGCCGCATCGGGTCTGGACCGACCGGGACCTCATGTTCAGCCTGCACGAACTCGTCATTTAGCGCTAAAGCTTGGCCGCGAAAGGCGGCGCCATGCCGCGCCTCCCGTTTGAAAACGCGCTGGCGGCGGATTTCCGATTTTGGGTAAACTAGGCTAAGAACCCGGATTGAGGATTTGCGGGACGCCATCATGACGCAGACAAATGGCAATTTCGACTATTCCATCCCGGAGCGCGTCGGTCGCCTCGGCGAGTCGCCCCGGCTTTTCGAGAATGATCTTCTCGACAAATTGTCGCGCGTGCACTGGTCGGTCCCGCTTTTCGTCTATCTTCCCGTCGTCGCCGTGCTGGCGTATTTGAGCCTTCAGTCCTTCAGCCTTCCCGTCGTCGCCGTCTGCGCCGCGCTTGGCTATTTCCTCTGGACTCTGACCGAATATCTCGGCCATCGCTTTCCGTTCCATTACAAGCATCCGAGCAAATTCGGCGCGCGCATCCATTTCCTCGTGCACGGCGTCCATCACGAGCACCCAAACGATCCGCTGCGTCTCGTCATGCCGGTGCTGCTCAGCATCCCGATCATGCTGATCGCGCTGGTCGTCGCACGGATCCTGTTCGGCCTGCCTTACGGCTATCCCGTGCTGATGGGCTTCATCATCGGCTATCTCGGCTATGACATGGTGCATTATTACACGCATCACGCACAACCGACGACGCGCCTCGGTCGGACCTTGCGGCGGCTGCACCTCCTGCACCACTTTCGCGACCCGACGCGCGGCTTCGGGGTCAGCGCGCCGTGGTGGGATTATGTCTTCGGCACGCAGCACGTCAAGCAAGAGCGTAATTCAACTGAATAACGCCGCCGCGCGCGTTTCAGCAATGCCTCCCGTCGAGCAATGGTTTGATGCCTGGGCGTCAGTAATAACGACGCACGGCGTCGCTCCAGGATAGCAATCAATTTCCACAACACGCCGTCACGGCGAGAAGGACATTGGCGACGAATAGCGCCCATCGTGCGAACAAGCCTTGCGCTCCCCGATGGAAATTAAATCCGAGCGACTCCAACCTTCCGCTGCGCCACTATCCTTAGCGACGCGCCCGTCGCGTCAATATCTCCCTCTTCTCATCCTGATCGCCGCTTTCCTCGCGGCGGCCGCTATTCCGCTGATCCTCGGCACCGACAATTCCGCCGCATCGAGCGACGCCCGCGCATATCATATTCCACAAATCAACACATTCATGACGCGGCCGTTTGACTTGCTGCGCTATCCTGCAAGCTCCGCGACGACGCCCGGATATCATATCCTTCTCGCCTGGATCATGGATCTGCTCGGCTACGCCGCCGTCGACGAAAATACTCTGCCCTTTAAGCTGATCAACCTGGCGATCGGATGCACGCCCGTCCTCCTCGCGTGGCTCATCGCGTCGCGCCTGTCGGGCCTTCCGTGGCGCGCCGCCGCTTTGGCGGCGCCTGTCGCGGGATCGAGCTACGTCATCAGCGGCGCAAGCTTCGGGACGACGGATAACGGCGCCTTCGCCTTCTACGCGCTCGCTCTCTTTCTGCTGATATTCCACCGCCGCGCCGCGTTCGCCCTGGCGGCGACGCTCGCCGGCGCCGTCGCCTGGCGCCAAATCTATTTTCCGATCGCGGGCACCGTCGCCTTGAGCGTTGTCGATGACCCCTGGCGTCGCCCGCTCACGCAGCTTCTCCAACCCCGCCGCCTTGCGCGCGCCGTCGCAATTTGCCTCCCCGCCATCGTCCTGCTCGCGGCCTGGGCGATCAATTGGGGTGGGCTGGTTCCGCCCGAATTCCGAAAGACCAACGGAGCCTCCTACAGCGGGGCCGTCATCGTTCAGGCGCTCGCCCTGACCGGCCTTTACGCCTTGGCCTTCGCTCTGCCCGCTTCGGCCCTTGCGGGGGCCTTTGACTTGAAGACCTGGAGGCGGATCGCGATCGTCAGTCTAGCAGCCCGTCGGACTTAATGGACGACAGCGACATACGATAGAATCATCACA
>DAITNE010000181.1:0-4730 GCA_036834765.1 Methylocella sp. | reverse complement strand
GGCATCGAGCCGGCGCCAAAGCCCGACATGACCCGCTGGAACGCTGTAATGGACCGCGTCCTTAATCCCGAGGGCGAGGTGACCATCGCGGTCGTCGGCAAATACACCGGCCTCAAGGACGCCTATAAGTCTTTGATCGAGGCTCTGAGCCATGGCGGCATCGCCAATCGCATCAATGTCCGGCTCGACTGGATCGAATCGGAGATTTTCGAGAGCAACGACCCCGCCGCGCATCTCGATCATGTGCACGGCATCCTCGTTCCGGGCGGGTTTGGCCAGCGCGGCGCGGAGGGAAAAATCCTCGCCGCCCGCTTCGCGCGCGAACGAAAGGTGCCTTATTTCGGGATCTGCTTCGGGATGCAGATGGCGGTGATCGAAGCCGCGCGGTCATTGGCTGGCGTCACCGAGGCCAACTCGACGGAGTTCGGGCCGACCAGCGAACCCGTCGTCGGCCTGATGACCGAATGGATGCGCGGCAATGAATTGCAGATTCGCGCGGCCGAAGGCGACCTCGGCGGCACCATGCGGCTCGGGGCGTACCGCGCCGAGCTTGCCCCTGACTCCAAAATCGCCGCCATTTACGGCGCGACGGAGATTTCCGAACGCCATCGTCATCGCTACGAGGTCAACACCGCCTATCGCGAACGACTCGCCGAAAAGGGCCTGATCTTTTCAGGCGTTTCGCCGGACGGGCTGCTGCCTGAAACCATCGAGCTAGAAGATCATCCCTGGTTCATCGGCGTGCAATTTCACCCCGAACTCAAATCGCGCCCGTTCAAGCCGCATCCGCTGTTCGCCAGTTTCATCGCGGCGGCGCTGCGTCAGTCGCGATTGGTTTAGATCACGATGATTTTGGATCGAATCAATCCAAAATCATGAACGTAATCGATGCCAATAATTTAGAGGGGGATGCGGGGGAAAACCGGCCTCCGCATTTTTTGGTAATCCCACTCTGCGGCCATTACGCATCTTGCGGCCGCTTGAATGGCGCCGCAAAAATCCCCACCTTGACCTTGTCTATTTACTGAACGGAGTTTGGCATGGAGCTGCGCCAACTTGACCGCACCGATCTGCACGTGTCGGCGATCTGCCTCGGCACCATGACGTGGGGCCAGCAGAACACCGAGGCCGAGGGCCACGCCCAGATGGATTATGCGCTGGGGCAGGGGGTGAACTTTTTCGACACCGCCGAGGCTTATTCAATTCCGCCGCGCCCCGAAACGCAGGGCTCGACCGAGCGGATCATCGGCAGTTGGTTCAAAGCGCGCAAGAATCGCGACAAGGTCATCCTCGCGACGAAAGTCGCGGGTCGCGGCGAGATGACCTGGCTGCGCGGCGCGCCGACGGAGCTCAACGCCAGCAACATTCTCGCTGCCGTCGAGGGGTCGCTGAAGCGTCTTCAGACCGATTACATCGATCTTTATCAGTTGCATTGGCCAGATCGCCCGCTGCCCCTCTTCGCCGACCGGACGACGACTTTTCGCGGCCTGCCCGAAGGGCCTGAAAATCCATCGAGGAGACGCTTGAAGTTCTTGGCCGTCTCGTCAAGGCCGGCAAGGTGCGCCAGGTCGGCCTCTCGAACGAGACGTCCTGGGGAACGATGCGCTTCCTCGGCGCAGCGGAGGCCGGAAAGGGCCCGCGCGTCGTCTCGATCCAGAACGCCTATAATCTGCTCAACCGGACATTCGAGATTGGCCTGGCCGAGATCGCCCTGCGCGAACAGGTGGGACTTCTCGCCTATTCGCCGCTGGCTCAAGGCTATCTTACCGGGAAGTGTCAGCGCGGCGCGCGCCCGCCCGGCGCACGGACGACCCTGTTCGACCTGGCCAGCGCTACGAGAAGCCGGGCGTCGAGGCGGCGATCGACAAATATCTCGGTCTCGCCAAGGAATTCGGCCTCGATCCGGCGCAAATGGCGCTCGCCTTCGTGACTTCGCGGCCTTTCGTCACCTCGAACATCATCGGCGCGACGACGATGGAGCAATTGAGAACCGACCTCGATTCGGTTCACCTGAAGCTTTCCCCCGACGTCGAGAAGCGGATCGATGCGCTGCATCAGGAGCGGGGCAACCTCGCGCCTTGAACGGCGTCCTCAACCCCGCCCGCGATAGGGCGGCACGCCCTGATCGGGCAGCCAGAGCCCCGCTGGGGGTTCGCCCGTCGACCAGAATACGTCGATCGGGATGCCGCCGCGCGGATACCAATAGCCGCCAATCCTTAACCAGCGCGGCTCCAGAGCGGCGACGAGATCCTTGCCGATGCGCAGGGTGCAGTCCTCGTGAAACGCGCCGTGATTGCGGAACGACGTGAGATAAAGCTTCAAGGACTTTGATTCGACAAGCCATTTGCTAGGAACATAATCGATCACGAGCAGTGCGAAATCGGGCTGGCCGGTGACCGGACAGAGCGAGGTGAATTCTGGCGCGGTGAAGCGAGCGACGTAATTTGCGTCTTCATGCGGATTGGGGACGCGCTCGAGGATCGCCTCTTCGGGCGAGGCGGCCGCCTTGACGCTGTGGCCGAGCAGGCTTGCGCCTGTTTTCGATTTCACCATGCGAAAGTCCAGCGCGAAAAATCCAGTCTTGGCGCTTCAGCGCCGGTGTCGGGCTTAGGCCGGAGAGCGCGCGTTTTCAATCACTGATGCGCTTAACCTTCACCGCGAGGCCATGCGCCGCCATTTCGCCTCGACGCGCCGGGTCAGCGCCGCTACGCGCGTCTCCTCGGCGGCCCAGAAGGCCCGGCTCACCGCCGCCGTGCGGATGCGCGGCAGGCGCACGCGCGCCATCCGTAAATGCCCCATCGGCGTGCCGGCCATCACCGGATCGACGACCGCCGGAACCGAAACGCCCGCCGCGAAGGGTGAGCCGATGGCGGAAAGATGCGTTCGCGCGCGGCCGCAATAGGAGGCAGACAGCTCCGACATCTGTTCTTCGCCGTGGCCGGCGCGATATTTCATCAGGGCGCGGCAGACGTCGCCATTGGCGAGGCGCCAAGCCTCGGCGAGATAGGCGACGCCGTAATGCACATTGACTTCGGGCTTGGCGAGTTCGGCCGCGTCGCCGCTAAAGCCAAGCATCGCGGCGGTCTCGGGCCGCACCTGCATCAGGCCGATCTCGCCGACCGTGCCAATGACGGTCGGATCATAGCCGCTTTCGATCGCCATGACGGCGTCCGCGATGTCGAAGGGCAGGCAGGTCTTCGCGGCCTCGCGCCGCAGCAGCGCGCGGAACTGGCTGCGCGGGCTCGAAGGATCATCCGCGCCCGGCTTTTCACCCGCATCCTTGGGCGATTTTTCCGCGCCGGCTGGATCTTGCGGCTGCGCGTGGTCCAAATCCGCGGGCCTGGCGACGGGCAGGGGCGCGGCCTCCGGCGGCGTCCGGTCGTCCGCCCGAGCGGACGCGGCAAGCGCGGCGCAGAGCACGCCGATCGTTGCGAAAGCGATTCTGCCTGCCGACACTTGGCCCTCTGTCCTGAAACAGCGTTCGGGAACCGTCATGTTAGCCTAAAAAGATTAAGGGGAACCGTTGCTTTCTGGGCCGCGACATGAAATCTCGAGCGGCGCGGAGATCCGATAGATAAAAATTTTAGATGCAGGCTTAAAAAAATCCAAGCACGGTTCCTCGCCGGGGCCTTTTGTCCCGCCGAGCTTCGTCGTAAAAGCCTAGCGAACTCGCCTCAATCGAGACAGTGGAAAGAGGAACCGCCATGACCGCGATCATCGACATTGCCGCCCGTGAGATCTTGGATAGCCGCGGCAATCCGACCGTCGAGGTCGACGTGACTTTGGAGGACGGCTCGCACGGCCGCGCCGCGGTGCCGTCCGGCGCCTCGACAGGGGCGCACGAAGCCGTGGAATTGCGCGATGGCGACAAAGCCCGCTTCGGCGGCAAAGGCGTGCTCAAGGCGGTCGAGAGCGTCAACCGCGACATTTTCGAGGCTCTGAGCGGCCTCGACGCTGAGGATCAGGGCAAGATCGACAAGATCATGATCGATCTCGACGGCACGCCGAACAAGGCGAAACTCGGCGCCAACGCCATTCTGGGCGTCTCCCTCGCCGTCGCCAAGGCCGCCGCCGACGCCTCCGCGCTGCCGCTCTATCGTTACATCGGCGGCGTGCAGGCGCATGTTCTGCCGGTGCCGATGATGAACATCATCAACGGCGGCGTGCACGCCGACAACCCGATCGACTTTCAGGAGTTCATGATCGTGCCGGTCGGCGCGCCTTCCTTGAAGGAAGCGGTGCGCTGGGGCTCGGAAGTGTTCCACACCCTGAAAGGCGCGCTCAAGAAGGCGGGGCACAACACTAATGTCGGTGACGAAGGCGGCTTTGCGCCCAATCTGCCGTCGGCCGAAGCCGCTCTCGATTTCATCCTACAGGCGATCGAAAGCGCCGGCTTCAAGCCGGGGACCGACATCGCGCTCGGGCTCGACGCCGCCGCGACGGAATTCTTCAAGGACGGCGCCTATGTCTATTCCGGCGAGGGCGTGACCCGCTCGCCGCAGGAGCAGGCGCAATATCTCGCCAAGCTCGCGGGAGCCTATCCGATCGCAACCATCGAGGACGGCAATTCCGAGGACGACTGGGAGGGGTGGAAGGCGACGACCGATCTCCTCGGCGGCAAGATCCAGCTCGTCGGCGACGATATTTTCGTCACCAATGTCGAGCGCCTCGCCGACGGCATCAAGAAGGGCGTCGCCAATTCGATCCTCATAAAAGTCAACCAGATCGGC
>DAITNE010000180.1:0-4757 GCA_036834765.1 Methylocella sp. | reverse complement strand
GGGCGGCCCCAGTCGCCCTTGTCGGGGACAGGCTCGCGAACGCGAGCGGATCAGGAAAGCGCAGCATTCCCGCCCGACTGCTTTGTCGAGGCCTTTATCGCTGGCGCAAATCCATCTGGGCCCTACCTCTGCCACGGCGCGTAAACGCTCCGCCGAGCTCCCGTCTCACTCAATACTGCAGGTATTGCTCAGAGATCATGTTGCCGAGGCGATCATTGTCCTGCACGAAGGCGGTGATGAACTCGTGCAGGCCGATCTTGAAGATTTCGTTGGTCGTCGCATTCTCCAGCCGCTGCATGACGGCGTGGGCCTGCTTCTGCGACGGCCCGGTGCGGCCGTAGGCCTTGGCGATGGCGTCGAGGAAATGCGTGATGTTGTCGTAGCAGGCGATCAGCGAGCGCGGCATTTCGAGTTTCAGGATCAAAAGATCGGCGATCAGCCAGGGCTTCACATTCTCGCGGTAGACCCAGTGATAGGCGGTCAGGGCCGAAACGGCGCGCAGGATCGCCGTCCACTGGAAATAGTCGAGCGAGCCGCCGACCGATTCATTCTCCGGCAGCAGCACGTGATATTTGACGTCGAGGATGCGCGCCGTGTTGTCGGCCCGCTCGATGAAGAGGCCGAGCCGCGAGAACCAGAAGGCGTCGTTGCGCAGCATGGTGCGATAGGCCGAGCCGTCGTAATCGAGCGACGTCTTCTTCACGAAGTCGAGGAATCGCGACAGCTCCCGCCGGTCGTAGTAGCGCGTGGCGTTGCTGGCTTCAAACCGTTTCAGCTCGATCCAGGCGCCGTTGATGGCGTCCCACATTTCGACGGTGAGCGCGGTGCGGACCGCGCGCGCGTTGGTGCGCGCCAATTCGATGCAATTGCGGATCGATGACGGATTGTCCGCCGCGAAAGTGAGATATTCGACGACGCTCTGCTCTTCGGCCGCGCCGCGGGTCTCGCGAAAACCGGCGGCGGCGCCCGACGATTCCAGCGCACTTTCCCATTCGGTGCCGGTGCCGGAATAGCTGGTCGGCAACGCCGCGAGCCGTTGCGTCGCCTCGACGATGCGGGCGAGGAAATCCGCGCGCTCGACATAGCGCGCAAGCCAGTAGAGATGATCAGCTGTGCGGGAGAGCATTGCCTGCTTCTAATCCTCTGACGGGTTCAATTTAGGTCCAACGAACAAAAGGTTCTTTGCGGGCGGCGGAAGCTCGGGAAAATTGCATCCAAAGGCAAACCGCGCGAACGCCGCTCTCGAAGCGCTCGTTGCGGCCGCCCGAAACGTCAAGACAGCTGGCTCTGGGTTTGGCTTTGGCTCAGGAACGGCGCGGCGGGCTCAAAAGTCGAATCGTCGACGATCCAGGTATCTTTGGTGCCGCCGCCCTGGCTGGAATTGACGACCAGCGAGTTCTCGATCAGCGCGACCCGGGTGAGGCCGCCCGGCACGACGCGCACGCCATTCGTTCCGGTGAGGACGAACGGCCGCAGATCGACATGGCGCGGCGCGATCCCGGAATCGAAGAATGTCGGGGTGGTCGAAAGCGCGAGCGTCGGCTGAGCGATGAAATTATCGGGGTCCTTGGCCAGCTTGACGGCGAAAGCCTCGATTTGCGCCTTGGTCGCGCGCGGGCCAACGAGCATGCCATAGCCGCCCGATCCGTTGACCTCCTTCACCACGAGATCGCCGAGATTGGCCAGCACATGGCGCAGGGCTTCGGGTTCGCGACAGCGCCAGGTCGGGACATTCTTCAGGATCGCCTTCTCGCCGAGGTAGAATTCGACGATCTCCGGCATGTAGGTGTAAATCGCCTTGTCATCGGCGACCCCGGTCCCGACCGCGTTGGCGAGGGTGACGTTGCCGGCGTGATAGGCGCGCATCAGCCCCGGCACGCCCAGCACCGAATCCGGATTGAATACCTCCGGATCGAGGAAATTGTCGTCGATGCGGCGATAGAGCACGTCGATCTGCTTCGCCCCCTGCGTCGTGCGCATGTAGAGCTTGTCGTTTTCGACCAGGAGATCGCGGCCCTCGACCAGCTCGACGCCGAGCTTGTCGGCGAGGAAGGAATGCTCGTAATAGGCGGAGTTGAACCGGCCGGGCGTCAGCAGCGCGATGGTCGATTGTTCGTTTTCTCCGCCAGGAGATACCGAACGCAGCGCCGCGAGCAGCACATCCGGGTAGTTCTCGACCGGGGCGACGCGGTGCTCGGTGAACAGATCCGGCATCAGCCGCATCATCACCTCGCGGTTCTCCAGCATATAGGAGACGCCGGACGGCGTGCGGACGTTATCTTCGAGCACGTAGAAATCGTCTTCGCCGGTGCGGACAACGTCAATTCCCGCGATCTGGACGTAAATATCGTGAGGCACCGGCCGCCCGACCATTTCCGGCCGGAACTCCGAATTCTTCAGGATGAGGTCCGCCGGGATCTTGCCGGCCTTGATGATTTCCTGCGCGCCGTAGACGTCCGAGAGAAAGCGATTCAGCGCCTTCACGCGTTGAAGAAGCCCTGCCTCGAGCCTCGTCCATTCCGATCGCAGGATGACGCGCGGAATGATGTCGAACGGAATTAGCCGCTCGCCCGCGTCCTTCTCGCCATAGACGGCGAAGGTGATGCCCATGCGGCGAAACAAGAGCTCCGCCTGCGCGCGCCGGGAGGCGAGATGTTCAGCGGGCGTCGCCTTGAGCCATCGCGCGATCTTGCCGTAGACGGGACGAACGTCGCCGCCCGCCAATGTCATTTCGTCGAAACAGCGCCCGTCTCCCAATATCCCAAGCTCCTCTCGAAGAACAATCCGGATCCGACCGCACCGGCGTAACCAAGCATTTTACATACCAGCAAACGCCTTCGATCTCCCCGCTATGGGCCTCAAACTAACCCATCCGCAGCATTTTGGACCAAGAATAAAGAAGGAAAAAGGCAAAAGCCCGACTGACCCGAAATGGGATGCTTATGGTTAACAGTTTGGAAATGGTTGCCGGATAGGTACGTCGATGACCGCGCTTCTGCGCCGGCCATCGAGAGGAAGGAAAGTTCCATGTCGTTCGCAACCATCACGCCCAGCGCAAGCGAGCTGCGCGGCTTTGCGCGCAGCGACAGCGGCGCGAGGGGCGTCGCAGGGAGCGCCCCCGGAAATCCCGCCAAACGCCCTGAAGGCGTATCGGCGCCGCAAATCTTGCGGCTCACGATCATGATGCTCCTTGCGGCGTTCTGCATTCGGCTTGCCGCAGCGCCGCGGACCGGCCACGCGGAGGAACAAAGCACGCCCCACGCCCTTGAGGCACCAGCGCCGCGAACGCTGCGCTGACAAGCCCGCTGAGGGTCCGCGCAGCTGATGGAGGCTTTCCGCGCGTCGGCCGGAGCTGATACCGTAGACAGGGCCGAAACGGCGAAGAGGGCTCAAGGCTCCGCGGGGCGGCGCTCGCACAACGCCAGCATGCGTTTTCCGCATGCTTCAGCCGCAGCCTGATGCCCCGCCCTATTGACGGGCCATATTAAAGCTGGGTTTGTAGCCAAATATTATCTTTTGAAGCCGTTTCTTATATTAAACTCTTCGGCGGGCGTATCGTCTTGCTTCATGATTTCGGGCGGAGCGTGTTGGTTTGATCGAACAGGCGATGATATTCGCGCTTGGATTCTTGCTCGCGGGGCTGCTCGCCCTCGCGATCGCTCCGGCGTTTTGGCGGCGCGCCCTGCGGCTCTCCACGCGGCGGCTCGAAATGCTGCTTCCGCTTTCGAGCCGCGAAATCATCGCCGAGCGCGATCTTCTGCGGGCGGAATTTGCCGTGGATCGCCGCAAATTCGAGCAAAAAGCCGAAATTCTCAAAGCGCATCGCGTTTCGGACATGGCCGAACTCGGCCACCGGGCCGCGCAGCTCATCGCGATCAAGGAAAAACACGCGGCGCTCCAGGAGCGCCATGCCGAACAGGGCGCCGAACTCGCCGCCGCCCGCCACACCGCCGTTGACGCCCGCGCGCAACTCGGCGTCGCCGCCTCAGTGCTTTACAGCGACAGCGGGCTCGTCGAACGCAAGGAGGCCGATCTCATGCGATTGCGCCGAGATCTGGCGCAATCGCAGGCGCAGGCTAGCAAGCAAAGCGCGGCTTTGGCCGATTTTGAGGCGCTATTGGCGATACAAGAGGCATATCTGACGGCGGCGCGCGATGACATAGCAAGGCTCAGCGAAGCTCTGGGCTCGCTACGCCTCGAGCATGAGGCCGATCTCGCCACACTCAAAGCGACGGCGACGCGCCTCACGGATCGCGAGGAAGCTCTGAAAGCCGCCGAAAGCAGGGAAGTCGAACTGCTGCGCCGGCGCGAGCGGCAGATCGAGACCTCGCGCGCCGCAGAACGACGATTGATCGAAAAGATCGCCCGGATTGGCGCCGAGGAAGCCGCCGCGCGGCGAGACCTCGACGCGGAGCGGGCGCGCAGCGAAAGCCTCGCCCAGGAACTCGGCGCCCTGCGGCGCCTCAACGCGGGGCGCGAGGCGGCCCCGCTCACTACCGAGCGCGAGGAGAACGCAATCCTCCGGCAGACCATCAACGAGATTGGAGCCGCCATCATCCGCACGGCCGGGCTGTCTCTCGAACCCGCCGCGCCGGCGCACGAAGCCTTCAAGGGCGCCGAGACGGACGCTCGCGCGCCGGCCAGCGCGAACGTCAAGGCGACGTCCAAGTAATATCGCGCTCAGCCGCCAAGCTTCGCCACCAGCGCGTCGGACACCTCGAAATTGGCGTAGACATTCTGGACGTCGTCATTGTCCT
>DAITNE010000179.1:3777-4761 GCA_036834765.1 Methylocella sp. | reverse complement strand
CCGCGCGACGATCGAACTGCTCGCCGGTGAATTTTACCGGCTGGCCCCCAGAGCGCATCGCGCGGCGCTCGCGTCCATGTCGCTCGCGATCTGCATTTTTGGATTGGCGTGTTCCGCCGCCAAAGCCGATTGCCGCTACGGCGATTCAAGCGAGCCGGAACGCAAGGAAATCATACGCGCGGACGGCGAATACTTCATGTGCGTCGACGGGAGATGGATCAAGGACAAGGACATTCTCGCCGTCGTCACTGTCGAGCAAGCGAATGTGTGGACCGACTGCTGCGGCTCGACCGACGAGACCGAGTACGTAAGAGCGGCCTGCAATGAAAGGCGCGAATGTTCGCTTCCGGCGACGCAGAGCTGGGCGGGAGCGGAGTTTGACCCGGCGCGGCGAAAGCATCTGTGGGTCAGCTATCACTGCGCGATAGGGCCGAAGGATCTGCCGACGGAGCATTACGCGCGGCAGGCCGAGGAGAACGCGCCGCTGAAGCTTTCCTGCGAAGCCCTCAACGATCGCCGCGCGACGATCGTTTCGCCCGGCTTTGACGACCGCGGCTATCATCCCCACGAATCCGTGGTCGGGCCTCTGGCGCCGCCGCCCGCGGCCCCGCCCGCGGCTCTGCCTGCGGCGCCAGGCGCCGCGCCTGCGCCGAAGTGACAGGTCGCCGCCTGCCTAATAAACCCGCATTCGCCGGCCGCCTTCGGTGCTAGGGTCGCCGTGCGGCCTGCCGGGCTGACGGAGATATGCGCTTGAAGCTTCGCGTGGGCTACGAACTTACCTATGATTTTCCGCAGCCGACGCCCCTCATCTGCATGCTGAATGTTCACTATACCCGCGCCGGCGATCTCGCCGCGCCCGATCATATCAGGACCGTTCCGTCGGTTCCGATTTCGGGCTACCGCGACCTCTATGGCAATTGGTGCAGTCGCATTCTCGCGCCGGCCGGCCGCTTCATTCTCACTACCGACGCCATCGTCTCGGAT
>DAITNE010000179.1:0-3767 GCA_036834765.1 Methylocella sp. | reverse complement strand
AGAAGCGATCATGTTTCTCCTGCCGAGCCGCTTTTGCGACAGCGACCGGCTGCTCGATCTCGCCTGGACCCTGTTCGGGCAGACGAAGCCGGGCTGGGCGCGCGTCCAGGCGATTTGCGACTTCACGCACCAGCGCATCGCCTTCGGCTATAATTTCGCGCGCGCGACGCGGACCGCCTCGGAGGCCTATCAGGAGGGCCAGGGCGTCTGCCGCGATTACGCCCATCTCGCGGTCGCGTTCTGCCGCGCCCTCAA
This sequence comes from Methylocella sp., assembly GCA_036834765.1. Taxonomy (GTDB): domain Bacteria; phylum Pseudomonadota; class Alphaproteobacteria; order Rhizobiales; family Beijerinckiaceae; genus Methylocapsa. The sequence continues at coordinate 3,512 of DAITNE010000179.1, read as the reverse complement.
CATTCCGGCGCGCTATTGCACCGGCTATCTCGGCGACGTCGGCACGCCGCCGCCCTATCCGCCGGGCGATTTCGCCGCCTGGTTCGAGGTCTGGCTCGGCGGCGCGTGGCGCACCTTCGATGCGCGCAACAATGAGCCGCGCATCGGCCGCGTTCTGATCGCCCGCGGGCGCGACGCCGCGGATGTGCCAATCGCCACCACCTTCGGACCCAATACGCTGGCGGGGTTCAAGGTGTGGACGGACGAGGTTTGAAGCTCCCGGCGCATGAGGCGAGTCACGCGCCGGAATAGCCTCAATATTTGGCGACGACGGGCGCGGCGGGAGCGCCGAACTTGTAGGTGTAGCCGACCGTCGCCTCGAACTCCCAGAGCGAGAGATTGACCTCGCCGCCGCCGAGCGACGTCGGGACCGCGCCCGAGACGGTCTGACGCGGCGCGAAGATCGCGCCGAAGTCGATCGACTGGTTCGGCAGGAAGTTGTAGCTGAAGCCCGCGCTGATGTGATTTTGCACCACAGCCGGCGCCAGAATGTTGAACACGATGTCCGTCGAGGGGATAGGCTGGGTGTTGTAGGCGTAGCCCGCGCGCAGCGTGAAGGTCGGCGTGGCGCGCCATTCGCCGCTGATCGTGAAGACGTTGACGTCGCGCCAGCCGAAGCCGGGGCCGCCGATGGAGCCGAGCAACGGCGGAATGGTTCCGGCATTGCCGACCGATCCGACGCCCGAATAGAAGATGTGCTTGTAGTCGAAGTTCGCCGTTATCTGCGGCGTCACGTCGTAGGACAAGCCGGCGGTGATCGTCGCGGGCGAATCGAAGCCGCCGTGATTGGCGAACAATCCTTGATAGCTCACGAAGTCCGACGTCACGACCGGCGTTATGCCCGCGACGGCGAGGCGGAAGCCCGGCGCGACGACCCACTGCGCGCCGGCGCGAAGGCCGACGCCGACGCCCCAGTTGTCGCCCTGGTTGGTGACGTTCGACGGATTTTCTGAAAAGGCCTTGAATGCGGAGAGGCCCCAGGCGTCGAAGCGCTGAATCGAGATGACGGGCGCGATGCCAATCGAGAAATTGCCGAAACGGTGCGCATAGTCCGGCGAGATGAAGACCTGCAGAAGTTCGACGCCGGTGGGTCCTGCGCCGAACACGCCGTTGCTCTTCGTGTTCGGGTTGTAGATGTTGTAGGTCGTGCCCATGCCGCCATTGCCGTAGATCGCGAGGCCGACGGCGTTGTCGGCGTCGAGCGGCTGGCTGTAGGCGGCGACCGGGAGGGAATAGAAGTTCTTGTTGCTCGATGACGAGCCCGGGGCGATGAAACCCGTGTCGGTCGCGGAATATTCGGGCCAGACGGTGAGGAAGGTCAATCCGATATTGGCCTGTTGGCCGACGTCGAAAAGGCCGGCGGGATTGATCGCGATCGAGACGGCGTCCTCGGAATCGGCGACGCCGCCGCCGGCGAGCGACTTCTGGATGGGGCTGAAGCCAGCCTGGAAATACCCCTGCGTAGCGTGCCCGCCGCTGGCGAGGACTGTCAGGCCGAGCGCTGCGGCGACCCCGGCGATTTTGCGTTGATGTCTGTTCATGGCCCTCCTCCTCGGGGGCGTGCGCGGGGTCGCGCTATCGAAGTAAGTAGGCATAGAATATCTAGTTTATGGATTAAGGCTGTCAAGCTTGCGACGCGCAATATCGGTCCGCGGAACAAGAACTGTAGAATTTGTGATATTTCTGCAACTTGCGGGTTGCAACATAGGAGTTGCGCGGCGCGGTCGCCTGTGTGCGGCCTACGCGGCTCTAAGCGGCCGCGCTGCGCCCGAGGCCCAGCACGCGCAGCGCTTCGCGCTTCAGCGCCTCGAATTCGGGCGAGAGCCGGTCGCGCGGTCGCGCGGCTTCAATCTTCAGGATGGCGGCGATCCGGCCCGGATGCGGGCGCATCACGACGACGCGGTCGGCTAGAACGAGGGCCTCCTCGATATCATGCGTGACGAGTAGCAAAGTCGGACGCGCATCGGCCCAAAGCGCCAGAAGCTGATCCTGCAGGTCGGCGCGCGTGAAGGCGTCGAGCGCGGAGAAAGGCTCGTCGAGGAGCAACGCGCGGGGCCGCGCGACCAGGGCTCTCGCGAGCGCGATCCGCTGCGCCTGACCGGACAGCTCGCGCGGCCAGCGATTGGCGTGGTCCGCAAGGCCGACCCCTTCGAGCGCGGCCGCCACGCGCGCCTCGCGGTCGCGGCGGGGGAGGTGGGCGATGGAGAATGCGACATTCTGCGCAACGGTTAGCCAAGCGAACAGGCGCGGCTCCTGGAACACGATGCCGATCGCCGGATGCGGCGCGGCGACCTCGTCGCCATCGACCCTGATGCGGCCCCCGCTCGCGCGGTCGAGACCGGCGGCGAGACGCAAAAGCGTGCTCTTGCCGCAGCCCGATGCGCCGATGACGGCGACGATCTCGGCTTCTTCGACGCCAAGGCAAATGTCGTCGAGCGCCTGCGCGCCCGTGGCGTAGGTTTTCGCCACATGCTCGAAGGTCAGCATGGTCACGCCTCCGTATTGGCCGTGGTGTCATGCCAGCGCAGGAAGGGCGCGGCGGCGGCGACGAGCAAAGCGTCCGTCGTCTTGCCGAGCACGGCGAAAACGAGGATCGCGGCGATCATCTGCGCCGGTTTGCCGAGCTGTTGCGCGTCGACCAACAGATAGCCGAGGCCCTCGGAGGCGCCCATGAATTCGGCGGCGACGACGAACATCCAGCCGAGGCCGAGCCCCGAGCGCAGCGCGATCACGTAATGCGGCAGCACGGCCGGCAGCAGGACGCGCCGGGCGAGCGCGAAGCCGGAGAGGCGAAAGCTGCGCCCGACCTCGACGATCTTGCGATCGACCGCAAGGATCGCGCACAGGGTCCCAAGATAGATCGGCAGGGCGACGCCCACGGCGATCAGCGCGACTTTCGAGGTCTCGAAGATGCCGAGCCAGAGGATGAACAGGGGCGCCCAAGCGATGGAGGGGATCGCGCGCAGACCCTGAAGAGTGGGATCGAGCAGCGCCCGCGCCACGCGCGAGGCGCCCGCCAGCGCGCCGAACAGCGTGCCGGCGAGAACGCCGAGCGCGAAGCCGGCGGCTGCACGCGCGAGCGTCGCCCGCGCGTGCAGCCAAAGGTCTCCGTTTGCTGCGAGTTCGGACAAGGTCGCCGCAATCTTGCTCGGCGGCGGCGCGAGGCGGCCCTGCGCGACGCCGGTCCGCACGGCGATCTCCCACAGGATCGCCGCGCCTAAGAGGAGCAGGAATCCCAGCAACAACGGGCGCAGGTTTCCCTTGGCGGCCCGCCTGACCGGCACCTCGATCGTCTCTCCTGCGGCAAGGAGCCTGGCGTCGCTCATGCGCGGGCTCGCCCTAAGAGCGGGATGAGGAGAAGCAGCAATCGGTTTTCCGCCCGCATCCCGCTCTAAACTCCTGAAATCGATCACAAAGCGATCTAGCAGCCCGTCGGACTTAATGGACGACAGCGACATACGATAGAATCATCA